>DATMQU010000346.1:0-13366 GCA_035566715.1 Vicinamibacteria bacterium | reverse complement strand
ATCATCTGTCGGCTCGTCACCATGCTCGCAGCGAGCAGCGGCAGCTCGCCGATCGCAACCGTGCACAGGGCAAGCAGCAGCAACGCGCCGGCGAGTCTCGATAGAGATCGCATGGCGTGAACCCTCATTGCCCGTTCGCCGCGGCCGATCCGGGCGGGAAGTTGCCGAACATCTTGTCAACCGCCTGTTCGGTCGCTCGAGCGTTCGACTTGGCATTGTCCGACAGCGCATCGCTGGCAAAGCCGTGCCAGATCGCCTCTTTGGTCTTGGCGTCGAAGATGTCGACGACCAGGGTGCCCACCTTGTAGTCGTTAATGAACGTCTGGGTGGGGCCAAAGCTGCCCCAGCGCCAGCGCCAGCCGCCCCAGCCGTCGTAGAAGGTCTCGTACGTATGCTTGGTCTTGGTAGCCGCGTGAACGACCACCGTGGTCTGGGCCTCGCCCGCCGGGGCTTCCTTCCAGCCCCGGGACGCGAGCACGCTCGCCACCGCGGCCATGGCGCGCTGATCCGTCAGCGGGTTGCCGGAGGAGTTGCCCTTCATGATCGCAAACGAGCGGTACCTGGAAAAGTTGACATTGTGATCGTAGTCGGTCGATGTCTTGATGCCGTAGCCACAGGCAAGGCTGGACAGCGTCATGACTGCTACGCCGACACCGAGTCCGTATTTGGCGTTCATGCGTAACCTCCTTCCAATGACCGACGGGCACTCCCGGCGGTCGATGGGGAACACCTTGAGCAGGCGCGTCCAGCTCTGTATTCCCCGGCGGGACCTCTCTCGAAGGACCCGATCGATCTGGAGGAAAGCAATCGCCGTTCCCGCTCCCCGGCGGGGGTCTGTCCCCTACCGGCAAACGCCCTCCCGCCCACTGTTTAGGAGACGCGCGTCACCGGCGAGCCCGCCCTCGCGGACGGATGTCGCGATGCCCATCGGCGTCAGCGGTTGGACGGAGTGTTAGGTGGCGAACATCGAGCTCCGCGCCGTGCTCCCGGGGACCTGCAGCTGTCCGCTTGCGCTATTCTGCGGCGAAGCCGACTCGCGTCCGAAGGGAGGCCGTCTGAAAGCCAGAGCTCTACACCGACAAAGCAAGCTGGAGAGGCGGCCGATTCGCACGAACGGTCCCCAATTCGACGCCCGCTTCGGGAGAGCGCTCCTACAAAACGAGGCGACCTGGATTGGTGGCAAGGGTGGGCTCAAGTATGCTTGCCCAGGCGGTCAGGATGGTTAGGCCGAAACCCATCAGGATACTCACCGAGCCAATTGGCAGTATCTCAAGACCCCTTGCTCTCATGGCGAGGGTCGGCAGAGCCCACCTCGCGCGGCGCGACGGCTCCACCTGGCAGAAGGATGGAGTCACATGGCGCCCGTGAACCTGACTGGCTCATACAACTACGCGCTCGTGGCGCTCTCGGTGTTGATCGCCATCTTTGCGTCCTACGCTGCCCTGGATCTTGCCGGTCGCGTAACGGCCGCGGGCGGTCGGACTCGCGCGGTTTGGCTGCTGGGCGGGGCCGGTGCGATGGGGACCGGCATTTGGTCCATGCACTACATTGGGATGCTGGCGTTCATCCTGCCGATTCCCGTGACCTACCATTGGCCAACTGTTCTGCTGTCACTGCTGGCGGCGATTCTCGCGTCGGTCGTTGCCCTGGGCGTCGTCAGCCGACAGAAGATGGGTCCGCTCCGAGCGCTCGCCGGAAGCGTGCTGATGGGTGCGGGCATTTCGAGCATGCATTACATCGGCATGGCCGCCATGCGCTTGCTTGCGGTATGCCGCTACAATTCTTCTCTCGTCCTCCTGTCCGTCGTGTTCGCGGTTCTGGGTTCCCTGGCCGCGCTTTGGATCACATTTCACTTCCGAGATGAGAACCAGGAGATCGGCTGGGACAAGTTAGCCGGAGCCGTCGTGATGGGGGCCGCCATCGCCGTCATGCACTACACGGGCATGGCCGCGGTCAGCTTCACGAGCTCCAGCATGCCAGCCCACCTCTCTCCGGGCGTAAGCGTCTCCACCCTCGGCACCGCCGGAATTGCCGCCGTCACCTTTGTCGTCCTCGGGCTGGCTCTCCTCACCTCCTGGATCGACAGGCGCTTCGCGGCCCGGAGGTTGGAACTGCAGGAGGAGAAGCTGCGCCAAAGCGAGAGTTATCTGGCGGAAGCGCAAAGGCTGACGCATACGGCGAGTTGGGCTTGGCGGGTACCGGGAAGAGAGGCTTTGCATCTATCCGAGGAGTGGTATCGCCTATATGGCTTTGCTTCAGAGGAGGGAATGCCTCCTTGGGAGGAACGGCTGCGGCGCATTCATCCGGAGGATCGAGCCAAGTGGCAGGGGACAATCGATCGCGCCATCGGTGAAGGGTCGGACTACGAAGTGGAATTCCGAATCCTGCTTCCGGACGGGACGGTCAAATACCTCCACAGCGTCGGCCATCCTGTCGTGAACCTGTCCGGGGATTTGGTGCAATTCGTGGGTAGCTCGACGGACATCAGCGCCAGCAAGCGGGCCGAAGAAGCGCTGCGCCAGGCGCAAGCGGATCTCGCACACGTCAACCGGGTGACAACAATGGGAGAGCTGACGGCCTCCCTGGCGCACGAATTGAATCAACCGATTGCCGCTGCCATCACCAACGCCAATACCTGCGTGCGCTGGCTTGCCCGCGATCGTCCCGATCTGGAAGAGGCGCGCCTGGCGGCCCAGAGGATGGTAAAGGATGGAACACGTGCGGCCGACATCATCAGCCGCATCGGTCTACTCTTCAAGAAGGACTCCCCACCACGGGAGTGGGTCGATGTAAACGAAGTGGTTCGCGAGATGATCATCCTTCTGGGCGGCGAGACAGCTCGATACCTGATATCCGTTCAGCCGGCTCTGGCCGCAGATCTTCCGCAAGTCATGGGAGACCGCGTGCAATTGCAGCAGGTGCTGATGAATCTCATGATCAATGGCATCGATGCGATGAAGGATGTAGATGGGACCCGGGAGCTCATCATCAAGTCGCAGCGAGCGGAGAACGAGCAAGTCATGGTGTCCGTCACTGATAGCGGCGTGGGGCTGCCCCCCCATCCGGCGGACCAGATCTTCAATGCGTTCTTTACCACCAAACCTCACGGCACCGGCATGGGGCTTCGCATCAGCCGGTCCATCATCGAATCGCACGGTGGCCGTTTGTGGGCAGCCGACAACTCCCCGCGTGGCGCGAGCTTTCACTTCACCCTACCCACCAGAGTCGAGGCACCGGGATGACGCCCGCCGGTCCTCCCACGGTCTTCGTCATCGATGACGATGCCGCCGTCCGTGAGTCCATCCAAGGCTTGCTGAAGTCGGTGGGCTTGCGATCCGAGTCCTTTGGCCGGGCGCAAGAGTTCCTGAGCAGCAAGAGGCCGGACGGGCCAAGCTGTCTGGTTCTGGACGTGAGACTCCCCGGAGTGAACGGGCTGGATTTTCAGCGGGAGTTGGCCGAGGCGGGCTTTCATATCCCCATCATTTTCATCACCGGGCACGGAGACATCCCGATGACCGTGAAGGCCATTAAATCCGGCGCCGTGGAGTTCCTGACCAAGCCCTTCCGGGACCAAGATTTGTTGGACGCCATCCACCACGCTTTGGATCGCGACCGGGTGACCCGCCAGCAGCAGGGAGAGGTCACCGACCTGCGACGACGCTACGGGTCGCTGACCGCGCGGGAGACCGAGGTCATGGGCCTTGTGGTCTCCGGCCTGCTCAACAAGCAAGTCGCTTCCGAGCTCGGGATAAGCGAGATCACCGTGAAGGTCCATCGTGGGCAGGTGATGCGTAAGATGCGGGCTGAATCCCTGGCGGAGCTGGTGAGAATGGCGGCCAAGCTTGACCTTCCGGCTACCAAGAAATAGCCCGTTGCCGGCGCGGTCACCGAAGGCGGACCCTCGAAACCAGGTACGGTAACAAGGGCGTCCTTGAGATCGGCTCCCGGGGATCTCTTTGTCCGGAGCCCGAAAGGCAGTCTCGACGATGGTCTCTCCGGTTAAGGGGAAGCGGGGGGCGCGGGCTTCCGTCGCCCTGCGCTATGGGACCGCTTTCGTCTCCGTCGCGGCCGCGCTCGGCCTGGCGCACACGTTTGTGTCCTTTCATTTGCCGCAACCCTTCACCGCCCTTGCGCTCTCCGCCATCGCGATCAGCTTCTGGTACGGCGGCACCACCCCCGGCATTCTCGCCGCTCTGCTCTCCATGGCTGTCCGCAGTTACTTCTTCGAACCTGAGATCAGTGCCGTGTCCCGGCTCCTTTATGACCTCGTGTTTCTGATCTTTGCGCTGCTGATGACCGGAGTTACACGAGCGCGCAACGAGCTTGAGGTGCGGGTAGCGGAGCGGACCGCGGAACTCACCCGCGCCAACGAGGATCTGACACGTGAGATCGCCGAGCGCAACCAGGCGGAATATCTGACCGGTCAAGTCTTCGAGAGCTCCCCCGACAGCGTTTCCATCGTCGGCAAGGATTACCGATACCAGCGCGCCAATCCATCGTATGGGCGGAATTGGAGGATACCGGCCGAGGGCATAGTCGGAATGCACGTTGCCGATTTGCTGGGCAGGGAGATGTTCGAGCAGAAGATCAAGGGAAACATAGATCGATGCTTCGCGGGAGAGCACGTCAGCCATGCCGACTGGTTCGCGAACGAGATCGGCCGGCGATACCTGGCCGTGACCTACTCGCCTCTGCGGCCGCGCTCCGAAGGCGTGGAAGCCGCCCTCATCATCAGCCGCGACCTGACGGAGCACGTGCTGGCCTCGGAAGCGTTGCGCCAGGCGCAGGCGGATCTAGCTCACGTCACCCGGGTGACCACGATGGGAGAGCTGACGGCCTCTCTGGCCCACGAGGTGAATCAGCCGATCGCCGCCGCCGTCACCAACGCCAATACCTGCTTGCGCTGGCTGGCCGGCGACCCCCCAAATCTCGAAGAGGCACGCGAGGCGGCCTCGAGAATCGTCAAGGACGGAACCCGGGCCGCGGAGATCATCAGCCGGATCCGCCTGCTGTTCAAGAAGGGCACTCCCCACCGAGAGTTGGTGGACATAAACGAAGTCATTCGAGAGATGATCGTCCTCCTGCGCAGCGAGGCAACCCGGTACCGCGTATCGGTCCGGACGGAGCTGGCCCCCGACCTCGCCCCCGTCATGGGAGATCGCGTGCAGCTGCAGCAGGTCATGATGAATCTCATGATCAACGGCATCGATGCCATGAAGGAGGCGGACGGCCGGCGCGAGCTGGCCATCGAGTCGCGGCGTGCGGAACACGAGCGGGTGATGGTGTCGGTCAGCGATACCGGCGTGGGCCTCCCCCCGCAGCAAAGGGACCAGATCTTCAACGCATTCTTCACCACCAAGCCTCACGGGACCGGCATGGGCCTGTCCATCTGCCGCTCCATCGTTGAATCGCACGGCGGCCGCTTGTGGGCCGCCGACAACTCTCCGCGCGGCGCTTCTTTCCACCTATCCCTGCCCGACAAGGCCGAGGCGCATGAGTGACTCTAGCCGTCGGGGCCCTTCGGCAGGGCGCGGTTAGGCTACGGGCGTCCCCGCGCGGCGATCACCTCCCGCCCCTAACCGCCTCTCTTTCAAAGGTCTATAGGGGCTACCGCCCGCTTTCCGAAGGCATGTATTAGCGGCCCTATACCAAAGCACAATTGTGCGGTCTGGACCGCGCGGCTATCTTTTCCATCATGGTCAGTCAGGGAGAAGCGAAATTGATCGCCATTGTCGACGACGATGATTCGGTCCGCACCGCAGTACAGGGTCTGCTGAAGGCGGTGGGCTTGCCTGCGCAGGCATTTGCGTCAGCGGAGGGATTTCTGGAGTCCGGCAGACAGGACGAGACCGCCTGCCTGATCGCGGACATCCGCATGCCGGGAATGTCGGGGCTCGAACTCCAGGCAAAGCTCAACGCTGAACGCCGCCGAATTCCCATCATTTTCATTACCGCGCATGGCGACGCAAAGATGCGGATGCAGGCTCTGAGAGCAGGCGCCGTGGAGTTCCTCGCCAAGCCGTTCGACGACAAAGCCCTGCTCGACAGTGTGCGAGCCGCGTTGCAGAACTGAGTCGCGCCAACGGAACGGGCATCGAGCTGAGCCAGGAGGCCCTGTGGAGGCTTTCGCCAAAGACGGATCCCGTGACGAAAACGGTCATCCGCGCAGATTCGAGCAAATCATCGGCACCAGTTCCGCTCTGGAAGCGGTGCTCGAACAAGTGGAGCGCGTCGCGCCCACGTATTCCACCGTTCTGATCCAGGGAGAGACAGGCACCGGCAAGGAACTGATCGCGCGCGCAATCCACAGCCTCAGCGCTCGGTGCGGACGCCCGTTCGTAAAGCTGAATTGCGCGGCTATCCCCTTCGATCTGCTGGAGAGCGAGCTCTTTGGCCATGAGAAGGGAGCCTTTACCGGCGCCGTCATGCAAAGGGTTGGTCGTTTCGAACTGGCGGACAAAGGGACGCTCTTCCTAGACGAGATCGGCGATATTCCGTTTGCTCTGCAGCCCAAGCTGATGCGCGTCCTGCAGGAACAGGAGTTCGAGCGCCTGGGCAGCGCCCGGACCCAGCAGGTGGATGTTCGGCTGGTCGCCGCCACCAACCGAGACCTGGCGGACATGGTGAAGGGGGGCAGCTTTCGCAGCGACCTCTACTATCGTCTGAACGTCTTCCCGGTGCTGCTGCCACCGCTGCGGGAGCGCCGGGAAGACATTCCGGCCCTGGTGACGCATTTCGTCGAGGTTTTTGGCCGCCGGATGGGCAAGTCGATCGAAGAGATTCCTGCGGAAACCATGGCGGCCCTCAGCGCCTACCCGTGGCCGGGGAATATTCGAGAGCTGCAGAACCTGATGGAACGGGCCGTGATCCTCTCCAACGAGGGCGTGCTTCCGAATCCCTTGCCGGCGGCCCAGCCCTCGGGTCCCACCATCTCTCCGTCCGTGACGACCCTGGGAGATTCCGAACCTCCGGCGGCCACGACCCTGAGGGATTCCGAACGTACCCTCATCCTGCAGACGCTGGCCGAGGTGGGCTGGGTCATCGGCGGACCGACCGGCGCCGCAGCTAGACTCGGGCTGAAGCGCACCACGCTGATCCACAAGATGAAGAAGCTCGGCATCTCCCGGCCCTATTCCCAAGGCCGCCCGGCCGCGATCGGGCCCGCACAGACGGACGCGGCGCCGCTGCCGCAATTGTCGTAGCGCCCCTACGGCGCCCGGCCGCACCCCCGGGTCGTTCTCCACGCTGCGCCCAGGGCAGCGTCACCACTCGTGCGAGTGCAGGAAAGCGGACGATGGTTCGAGCCCACATATCGACTCCTGGGGCCAAGGCGGCGACCGTCGCGACGGCGAGGCTCGTTTCGCCGAGCATACTCCG
The DNA here is from genome assembly GCA_035566715.1 of Vicinamibacteria bacterium. Lineage (GTDB taxonomy): Bacteria > Acidobacteriota > Vicinamibacteria > Fen-336 > Fen-336 > DATMML01. Next base: position 5,989 of record DATMQU010000346.1, on the reverse strand, counting down.
GACGCGCTCGCTCGGACCCACGCACGTGACGGTCGGCCTCGAAACAATCTCGAGGGGCGCGTCGAAATAATGACACTCTCGCAATGGGCGCCATCTCAGTTGGCCTTAGCTCGTTGCCTTCGGCTACTTCCCAATGTCCCGGCTAACTGTCCAGGGGACGACACCTGCTTCCTCCGATGGCGGGAGGCCACGGCGAAGACCAAGCTCTGCGCGCGTAGATCGGTGAATTCAATTGACTTTCCACGACGCGAGTTCAGAACCCTACTGGCACAGCCCTTGCTCCCTCTCGGGCGAGCTTTGATGTTGGGAACTCACAAGGGGCTCAGGGTTATCGCGCGTCACGGGAAGACCTTTCGGAGGGAAAGCGATGGGAACCGTACTGATTGATGAAGTGACCCAAGAAGCCCGGCCCGCCGAGCTGCTTGTCGATCTGATCAGCCGGACGGGCGGAGCAATTCCCCACGTTTGCTATCACCCCCAACTGGGCCCCGTTCAGACCTGCGACACATGCATGGTCGAGGTAGACGGCCGTCTGGTGCGAGCCTGTGCGACGGTCGCCAGCGAGGGAATGCGGGTCTCCACCACTTCTTCTCGAGCGAAGGCGGCGCAGGTCGAGGCGTTCGATCGCATTCTCAGCAATCACCTCCTCTATTGCACGGTCTGCGACAACAACAACCGCAATTGCACCGTCCACAACACAACCAAGCTGCTGGCGATTGATCACCAGCGCATTCCATTTCGCCCCAAGCCGTACGAGGTCGACAACACGAATCCGTTCTACCGCTACGATCCGGACCAGTGCATCTTGTGCGGCCGCTGCGTGGAGGCCTGCCAGAACGTCGAGGTCAATGAAACGCTTTCCATCAACTGGGAAGCGCCGAATCCGAGAGTGCTCTGGGACGGCGGATCGACGATCGGAGAGTCGAGCTGTGTCTCCTGCGGGCACTGCGTGACGGTGTGTCCCTGTAACGCCTTGATGGAGAAGAGCATGCTGGGCCACGCGGGCTTCTTCACCGCCCTCCGGAAGTCCGCGCTGACCGGCATGATCGATGTGGTCAAGGCGCTTGAACCGGAGACCGGTCTCGGCCCCATCCTCCAGGTGTCGGAGGCCGAGGCGGCCATGCGTGATCACCGCATACGCAAGACCAAGACGGTGTGCACCTACTGTGGCGTGGGGTGCAGCTTCGATGTTTGGAGCAAAGACCGCCACATCCTCAAGATCGCGCCGGAGCACGGCCCCGCCAACGGTATCTCCACCTGCATAAAAGGCAAGTTTGGCTGGGACTTCGTGAACAGTCCGGACCGGCTGACCAAGCCCCTTATCCGTGAGGGCGACAGCTTCCGCGAAGCCAGCTGGGAGGAGGCCTTGAGCCTGGTCGCGCGCCGGTTCTCCGAGCTCAAAGAAAAGAGCGGGCCCGACTCGATGGGGTTCATCTCCTCTTCCAAGTGCACGAACGAAGAGAGCTATCTCATGCAGAAATTGGCGCGGGCCGTGATCGGCACCAACAACGTCGACAACTGCTCCCGGTACTGCCAGGCGCCGGCCACGGTGGGACTGTTCCGGACCGTCGGGTACGGCGGCGACTCGGGGTCGATCAGCGATATCGAGCAAGCCGATCTGGTGCTCGTCATCGGCAGCAACACCGCCGAGAGCCATCCCGTCGTGGCCACCCGCATCAAGAGCAGTCACAAGCTGCGGGGGCAGAAGCTCATTGTGTCGGACCTGCGCGAGAACGAGTTGGCCGAGAGAGCCGACCTCTTCCTGCACCCCCAGCCCGGCACCGACCTCGTCTGGCTGAGCGCGATCACCCGCTACCTGCTCGACAACGGGCGGGCCAACACGCGGTTCCTGGATCAGTGGGTAGGCGGGCTGGAGCAGTACCGAAAGAACCTCGAGCCCTTCACCATGGAAGCGGCGGCTCGGATCACGGGCCTGTCCGTGGACACGCTCACCACCGTGGCCGAGATGATTGCGGCCGCGAAGAACGTTTGCATCCTGTGGGCCATGGGGGTCACGCAGCAGAGCCAAGGCTCCGACACCTCGACCGCCATCTCGAACCTGCTTCTCGTCACGGGAAATTACATGAGGCCCGGAACCGGCGCCTACCCGATGCGCGGGCACAACAACGTCCAGGGAGCGAGCGACCACGGCTCCATGCCCAACAACCTTCCCGGATACCAGTCCGTCGACGATCCGGAAGTGCGGGCGCGGTTTGAAGCGTCCTGGAGCGTATCCCTTCCCTCCGCCAAGGGCTTGGACAACCACCAGATGGTGGACGCCATCCATCAGGGCAAGCTCAAGGCTATGTACCTGATCGGCGAGGAGATGAGCATCGTCGACTCGAATTCCAACTACGTGTGCGACGGATTCTCCAAGCTCGACTTCTTCGTCGTGCAGGACATCTTCTTCAGCAACACCTGCCAATTTGCCGACGTCGTCCTCCCGGGCGCACCCAGCCTCGAAAAGGATGGGACCTTCACCAGCACGGAGCGGCGCATCCAGAGGCTCTACCAGGTCTTCGAACCCCTCCCCGGCTGCCGGCCGGACTGGAAGATCATCCAGGACGTCGCCAATCAGCTGGGAGCCGGCTGGCACTATCAACACCCGTCCGAGGTCATGGCCGAAATAGCGGCCCTCACCCCGTTGTTCGCGGGAGTGACCTACGAGCGGCTGGAGGGATACAAGTCCCTGCAATGGCCGGTGGCCGCGGACGGGACGGATGAGCCTCTCCTCTACACCAAGCGCTTCGCCTTCCCCGACGGCAAGGCCCGGCTCTTCCCGGTGTCGTGGCGAGGACCCCAGGAACGGCCCGACGCTGAATTCGATCTGCACCTGAACAACGGCCGTTTGCTCGAGCACTTTCACGAGGGGAACCTGACGTATCGCACGGAGGGAATTCGAGAGAAGACGCCCAGCGTTTTTGTGGAAGTCTCTCCCGAGCTGGCGGAGGAGCGTGGACTCCAGAGCGGGACGTGGGTGCAGCTTGTCTCCCGCTACGGGCAGGTTCGGGTTCAGGCCCTGGTCACGGACAGGGTGCAGGGGCGTGAGCTCTACATGCCCATGAACTCCACCGAGAACCCGGTGAACCGGTTGACCAGCAGCCACACCGATCCGGCGACGAACACGCCTGCCTACAAGGAATCCAGCGTTCATCTCAGAGTGCTGGGGGAAGTCGGTCTAAGCCCGCTTCCCCGAACCAACCCGCGCTTCGGTCACCCGACCCCCCAGCAGGGGGTGGAGGTCGAGCGCAAATGGAAGCGGCCCGACTATCGCCCGCCGGGCGGCCAGCCCGTGGCGACGCGGTCCAAGTAGAGGGGGAAAGAAATGGCAAAACCCATCGCTCTTGCCGTCGCGCCGCGCAACCCCCGGGAGGAGCTTCGCTCCCGCCTGGAGAGCGCCCCCACGGAGCATGCCGAAGCGCTGCTGGCTGCGTACAACGTGCTCCAGGAGCTCCACGACCATGGGGTGCTGGAGCTCATGCGGGGGGCTCTGGCCGGGAGCGACGAGCTTCTAGAGAAGCTGGTCGACAACGCAAGAAGCCCGGAAGCGATTCGCGCCCTTCGAAACCTCCTGTTTTGGCGGCGTATCCTCGGGAGCATTGAACCCGAGTGGTTCAAGGCCGTCTTTCAGGCGATTCCCGAAGGATTAGCCCAGGCCACCGCGGAGAGAGACAAGCCGGTGGGCCTCTTCGGCCTGGTCCGCCGCCTCTGCAGCAAAGAGAGCCTCCGAGCTTTGGCCGCGGGCGTTGACTTCTTGCAGGCCTTTGGGCGCCACCTCCATCTGGCGGAGGAGAGCTCCGCCGCGAGAGAACAAGTTTAGGTACGGAGAAAGCCATGAAGACCAATCGTTTGGGTATTGCTGTCGCGGGGGTGCTTCTGCAGATCGCCTTGGGCGCGGTCTACGCCTGGAGCGTCTTTCGAGCGCCGCTGGCGAGCCAGTTTGGCTGGAGCATTTCCGAAGTCACTCTGACGTTCACCATCAGCATCTTCGTGTTGGGCGTCGCCGCCTTCTTGGGCGGCCTGTGGCTCAATCGTAAGGGACCCAGGGTTGTCGCTCTCACGGGCGGCTTTCTTTACGGCACCGGCGTCCTGCTGGCGAGCCTCTCCGATCATGGACTGTGGTGGCTATACCTGACCTACGGGGTCATCGGCGGAATGGGGCTGGGCTTCAGCTACATCGTCCCGGTGTCGGTCTTGGTCAAGTGGTTCCCGGACCGCCGGGGACTGATCACCGGCGCTGCCGTGGGCGGGTTCGGAGCCGGAGCCCTCGTGACGGCACCGGTGGCCACGCGGCTCATCCAAAGCGTGGGCGTTCTCTCGACCTTCGCCTACCTCGGGGTGGCCTTCCTGATCGTGACCATGGTCTCCGGTTATTTCATGCAGAACCCACCCGAGGGGTGGAGGCCGCAGGGCTGGACGCCCGGAGTGGCGCAGGCTTCCCAGCGTTCGACCCGGGACTACACGCTCGGGGAGGCGCTCCGAACGTGGCAGTGGTGGGCCCTGTGGCTGCTCCTCTTCCTGAATACCTCGGCGGGCATTTCCGTAATCTCGCAAGAAGCCCCGCTGTTTCAGGAACTGGCCCGCGTGAGCGCGGTGGTGGCGGCGGGCATGGTCGGAGTGGCCAGCATCGGGAACGCCTTGGGAAGGGTGTTCTGGGCCTGGGCCTCCGATTCCATCACGCGACGGGCGACCTTCATCGTGATGTTTCTGGTGCAGGCCGTCCTTTTCTGGTCCTTGGCCAACGTCAACTCGGCCGCCCTGCTGACCGTGGTCGCCTTTGCGATTCTCATGTGTTACGGAGGCGGATTCGGCACCATGCCCGCGTTCACGGCGGACTACTTCGGTTCGAAGAATGTCGGCCCTATCTACGGTCTCATGCTCACGGCCTGGGGCTTCGCGAGCGCCTTTGGGCCCCTGCTCATCGCCGCCATGCGGCAGGCCAGCGGCGCCTATGGGGGCGCCCTCCACGTCATCGCGGCGGTGATGGCGGCGTCGGGGCTGCTGCCCTTCCTGGTTTCCCCGCCGCAGCGAGCGGAGGCCCGGGAGCGAGCCCGGGCGCCGGAGACCAAGCCCTTGTCCGCCGCCTAAGGCTCTTCAGGCCTGCGCTCGGAAAGATGACAACGGAGTAACTTATGTGGATTGTCCGACTGGCTCTCCGGCGGCCCTACACCTTCGTAGTGCTGGCCATTTTGATCCTGATCCTGGGGACGCTGTCTGCCCTTCGCACCCCCACGGACATCTTCCCGAACATCAACATCCCAGTGGTCAGCATCATCTGGAACTACACCGGCCTCTCGCCGCAGGAGATGGCGAGCCGCATCATTACCCTTCAGGAGCGCAACCTGACCACCATCGTCAACGACATCGAGCATCTAGAGTCGCAGTCCTTGAACGGTGTCGCGGTCATCAAGGTCTTCTTCCATCCCGGCGCCGATATCAGCACCGCCATAGCCCAGATCGCCGGCCAGTCCCAGACTCAACTCAAGCAGCTGCCGCTCGGAACGACGGCGCCCCTCATCATCAGCTATAGCGCGTCCAGCGTTCCGATCCTTCAGCTCGCCCTCTCGAGCCCCACCCTTTCCGAACAGCAGTTGAACGATCTGGGCCTGAATTTCATCCGACCCCAGCTCACCAGCGTACCCGGCACCGCCATCCCCTATCCGTACGGCGGGAAGCAGCGCCAGGTCCAGGTGGATCTCGACACCGCGGCCCTCCAGGCCCACGGGCTGTCTCCCCTCGACGTGGTGAACGCGATCAGCGCGCAGAATCTGATCCTTCCCGCGGGAACCGCGAAGATCGGGGCCTTCCAGTACAACGTGGACATGAACGGGAGCCCGGCCACGATCCAGGAGCTGAACGACATCCCCATCAAGACCGTGGGAACCTCGACGCTCTACATCCACGACGTTGCCTTCGTGCGGGACGGGTTCCCCCCCCAAACCAACATCGTGCGCGTCGACGGACGCCGGTCCACCCTCATGACGATCCA
>DATMQU010000345.1:0-5749 GCA_035566715.1 Vicinamibacteria bacterium | reverse complement strand
CACCGAGATCGCCTCGCTCGCCACCGGCCGGGACTCGTCGTAGGGGGGAGAGAACCCCCGAAAGACCACAAGGTCTCCCGCCGGCTCCTCCTGCCACGACCCCCCCAGGGCCCGCAGGAGGTCGCGGAACCGCCCCGCCCGCGGCATCCCCCTGGAGAGGGACGGCGACAGGACCCAGGCGGGGGCGGGGTCCAGGTCCACCTCGTCGCGAAACCGGAGGGGATCGCCGGGGATGCGCTCGTTCCAGGCTTGGCTCGCGATGATCCCTTCCCCGGACTCGAGGCTGAGGCGGCCGGCGAACTGCAGGCTCGCGTAGACGCTCTTGACGCCGGCGCGGGCGAGAGCGTCTAAGGCAGGCCCGATCTCCGGAACCTGCCAGACGCGAACGGCGTGGGCGGGGTCGCGCCAGCGCTCGACGAGGAGGCGCTGACCCGCTCCCCAGGGTCCAATCAGGGTCAGACCCAGAGCCAGCCCCGCCGCCCGCCGCCAGGCCCAGGCCCGCGCCAGGCCCGCGCCGGCCAGGCACAAGACGGGCAGGGTCAGGCCGTAGAGGTAGCGGATCTCGTCCGGCCCCGTCCGGCGGCTGAGGACGAACGCGGAGGCCAGCGCTCCCGCCCAGCCCAGGAAAGGCAGGGCCTTCCGCGACCAGGCGCCGGCCAGGACCGCCGTGGCCAAGCCCAGGACGAGGGCCACGCGGAGGGCGGCGGGGAGGTCCGCGCGCTCCGGGCCGTCGACCACGAGGGGAACGCTCAGGCCGAGGAGGCCCGCCGCCGCGCGGCCCAGGTCGGCGAGACCGCTGCCCCAGAGCCAGCGCGGGCGCACCGCGGTGACCGCGCTCGCGGCCGTGACCACGGTCGAGCCGGCGGCCCCGATGAGGTGGGCCAGGGCGAGGGGGCTCGCGCCCAAGGCGAAGCCGGCGAGGCCGGCAAAGGCCGAGCGCCCCGGCCGCAGCCCGGCCAGCACGAGCCCGGCGCCCATCCCGGTGAAGGCGGGGATGGCGAGCGACGAATTCCAGACCGCGAGCCCGGCGACGAGGCCGAGCAGGAGGGCGACCCGGTCGCCGAGGGGCGGGGCCTCGGGATCGAGGCCCCGGAGCGCGAGGAGCAGGGGGAGGCCGGTCACGAGGGGCATCAGGAAGTTGGGAGGAGGGCCGGTTGCGGTCATGAGGGCCATGTACGGCGTCCCCCAGGCGGCCAGGAGGGCGGCGGCCACGCCTGCCCGCTGCCCGCCCACCCGTCGGGCCAGGAGCCCCGCCAGCGCCACGAGCAGGATCGCGCAGAGAAGCTCGTAGAGGCGGAAGGCCAGGTGGTGGGGGAGAAAGGCCAGGCCCGGAGCCAGCAGGTACGCATCCAGGGCTCCGTTGTAGGGCTGGTTCCAAAGGGTGGTGGCCAGCTCCCCCTTCAGGACGTGGCGGCCCATCAGCAGGAGGATCGCGTCGTCGTTGGAGACGGGCAGGTCGAAGGTGGCCCGGTGGAGAGGCCCCCGGGCGACCGCGTAGACGAGGACGAGGCCGACCAGCGCGGGCAGCCACCCGCGGAGCGCGGTCATGGCCGCAGTCTGCCCGAAGCAGGGCCGCCTGTACACCTTGGGAGCCGGTGGTTTGACCGGCAGGCACCCGACCCGTTAGCCTGTAAGAATGCAAGGGATATCGCTCCGGCGATGGGGGCCGGCTCTGGCCTTTCCTCTACTCACGCTTTGGGCCTGCCGAGGGCCGGGAGCCCGTGCCGCCGCCCCCGCCTCCCCCGAGGCCTCCCCCCTGCCCGGCGATCTGGTGGCGGAGGTGGATGGCTCCCCCGTCACCCGCGGAGTGCTCGACCAGCGGGTGAAGAATCGGCTGGCGCGGCTCCGCCAGGAGGAGTACGAGATCCGGCATCAGGCCCTGGAGGAGCTGATCGGGGACCAGCTGCTGGAGAAGGAGGCCCAGTCCCGGGGGATCTCCACCGCGGAGCTGCTCAAGGACGAGGTGGACCGGCAGGTGAAGGGGCCCAATCCCGCCGACGTCGAGGCTGTCTATTCCCAGAACCGGGCTCGTTTCACGGGCCGCACCAAGGAGCAGGCGGTGGCGGAGATCGAGAAGGCGCTCCGGGAGCGGGAGCTGGGCCAGCGCCGGGAGGCCTTTCAGGCCCAATTACGGGCGAAGGCCAAGGTCCTCGTCCACCTCCAGGCCCCCCGGCAGGAGATGCCCGTCTCCGCGAGCGCGCCCGCCCTCGGCCCTCCGGAGGCCCCGGTGACGATCGTGGAGTTCACGGACTACCAGTGCCCCTACTGCCACAAGGCCCAGTCCACGATCGACAAGGTCCTGAGCCAGTACGCGGGCAAGGTGCAACTCGTCCACCGCGACTTCCCCCTGGACGGCCATTCCCAGGCCCTCCCCGCCGCCCGGGCGGCCCGCTGCGCGGGCGAGCAGGGCCGGTTCTGGGACTACCACCACAACCTGATGACCCTTCCCGGCGACCTCAGCGAGGCCGATTTGGCCGCCCGGGCGGCCTCCCTCAAGCTCAACCCCGGGGCCTTCTCCACCTGTCTGGCCTCCGACCGCTACGACTCCTCCATCCGGGAGTCGATGGAGGCGGGGGCCCAGGCCGGCGTCACCGGGACCCCCGCCTACTTCATCAACGGCCGGATGATCTATGGCGCCCGCCCCTTCGAGCAGTTCCAGGAGGTCATCGACGCCGAGCTGCACCCCGGGGGTTAGGGCCTTTTTGTGTTGGACTTCCCCTCCTTCATTGCTACACTCAAGGCTCGCGCGAGGCGCGAAGGAGGTGGTGGGGTAAGTTGCTAACCGAGCTACGGGCCTGGACGGTCAAGGACTCCCTCGAGCTATACAACGTCAACGGATGGGGCCGGGGCTTCTTCTCCATCAACGAAGCCGGCCACGTCGAAGTGACCCCCGCCGGAGCCAACTCCGCCAAGATCGATCTCAAGGAGCTGGTGGACGACCTCCGCAGCCGCGGCCTCAACCTCCCCCTCCTCATCCGGTTCTCCGACATCCTCCGCACGCGCGTGCAGCAGCTCTGTGGGGCCTTCCAGCAGGCCATCGCCGAGAACGACTACCGGGGGAGCTACCGCGGCGTCTACCCCATCAAGGTGAACCAGCAGCGGCACGTGGTGGAGGAGCTGGTGGAGTACGGGCGTCCCTACAACCTGGGGATCGAGGCCGGCTCCAAGCCCGAGCTCCTGGTCGCGCTCGCCCTCCACGACAACCCGGAGGCCCTGATCCTCTGCAACGGCTACAAGGACCGGGCCTTCATCGAGACCGCCCTCCTCGCTCAGAAGCTGGGGCGCCGGGTCATCATCACCATGGACCGGATCGGCGAGCTGCCCACCATCTTGACCGCCGCCCGCGAGCTGGACATCCGTCCCACCATCGGCATCCGCGCCCGCCTCGTCACCCGCGGCGCCGGCAAGTGGGTGGAATCGACGGGAGACCGCTCCAAGTTCGGCCTCACCACCGCGGAGATGGTGTCCGCGGTGGAGCTCCTGCGGACGGAAGGAATGCTGGACTGCCTGCAGCTCCTGCACTTCCACATCGGCTCCCAGATCACCAACATCCGGGCCGTCAAAGACGCCCTGCGCGAAGCCAGCCGCATCTTCGTGGAGCTGCATGGCCTGGGCGCCAACATGCGCTACCTGGACTGCGGGGGGGGCCTGGGTGTCGACTACGACGGCAGCCAGACCAACTTCCACTCCTCGGTGAACTACACGCTCGAGGAGTACGCAGCCGACATCGTGAGCCAGATCGCGGAGGCCTGCAACGCCCGCGGCGTCCCCCACCCCGACATCGTGACCGAGTCGGGGCGCGCGCTGGTGGCCCACCACTCGGTCCTCATCTTCAATGTTCTGGGGACGAACGAAATCCTGGCCGGCCAGATCCCGGAGTCCCTGGACAAGGACGAGCACCCCGTCATCAAGCAGCTCTACGAGACCTACGCCGGGGTCTCCCGAAAGAACTTCCAGGAGGCCTACCACGACGCGCTGCAGGTGAAGGAGGAGGCGATCACCGCCTTCAACCTCGGCTACTTGGATCTCAAGGCGCGGGCCCGGGTGGAGGAGCTCTTCTGGGCCACCTGCGAGAAGATCTTGAAGATCGTGCGTGACCTGGCCTACGTGCCGGACGAGCTGGAGGGGCTCGAGCGGCAGCTCACCGACACCTACTACTGCAACTTCTCGCTCTTCCAGTCCCTGCCCGACCACTGGGCGGTGCGCCAGCTCTTCCCGACCCTGCCCATCGACCGCTTGAACCGGGCCCCCTCCCGGCGCGCGGTGTTGGCCGATCTCACCTGCGACAGCGACGGGAAGATGGATCAGTTCATCGACCTGAGGGACGTGAAGCATTTCCTGGAGCTGCACCCCCCCAACGGGGAGCCCTACCTCATCGGCACCTTCCTGGTAGGGGCGTACCAGGAGATCCTGGGCGACCTCCACAACCTCTTCGGCGACACCGACGCCGTGCACGTCAAGCTGGACGGCGACGACTACACGGTAGAGCACGTGGTGGAGGGGGACTCCGTGGCGGAGGTGCTCTCCTACGTGCAGTACTCCAAGGAGGACCTGATCTCGCGGGTGCGGCGGGCGGTGGAGGCGGCCCTGCGCGAGAAGCGGCTGACCATGGCCGAGTCCGGCCGCTTCATGCGGCGCTACGAAGAGTCCCTCGAGGGATATACCTACCTGACCGTCAACGACTGAGGCCCCGCCGCGGGGTCGGGCTGACTTCGCCTCCCCGCGAGCTCCCCACCCTCAGCCTTCAGCCACCGCCAGCGCGACCTCAGGGGGCTCAAATGCGCGGGCCCTCATGCGGGCTTCTCGTCGACCACCACGATCGTACGCGCGGCGAGATCGCCGAGCCGTTGCCAGTTCTCTGTAAGCGCCACCAGCAGCGCCCCGACCAGAAAGCTGAAGAAGCCGTCGACGAAGGTCAGCAGGTTGCGCAGGAACGCGCGCCCGAAGCCGCACGGCCGCAGGTCCGTTCCGAGGACGCGGATGCCCAAAAGCCACTTGCCGGGCGTTTTGCCCCAGCGGCCCTCGAAGTAGCTGTAGGCCGCGAGGACGAGCACGCCCCACAGCAAGGATGCGATGAAGAGCCCGAAGAACCAGAACGGGAAGGAGGGCCCGCTCTCCAGGAGATTCTCCGGATCGGAGAACACCCGCCACATCGACGCCATGGGCAGAAGGAACCCTGCCATGAACGGGACGAGATCCACCAGCTGAGCCATCGCCCGCTGCCACAGGGACGCGAACGTTCTCCGCGCTCCCGCGAACACGTAGTCCTGGACCCGGTGGCGGCGCATTTGCGCCGTCAGAAGCAAGGCCAAGATCAGGGAGAGCAAGATGGGCAGAAGCTGGGGGATCATCATGAGGTACATCATGTTAGGCCCGAAGGGGAATGACCCCGGCTTCCTCGCGGAGCGGATGACTCGGCCGTCGGCCACCTCCGCCAGCCTTAGGCTGCCCGGAAACCCCTCCGAGAGGAGAAGGAGGCGGTTCTCCCGAGCGAGCGCGCGCCAACGGGCCCAGGCCAGTCCCCCACCTTCCAATTGAATGTGCTCCCGTGATGGACCGCTCGGGGTGACGGTGACGACCTCCAGCCGCTTCGCGCGTCCCATTTCGCGGTCCGAGAAGACCACGGCTGGGTGCGACCCCAGCAGGATCGCGGTCCAGTTCCCGCACGAGCAGGCGTCCAAGACGAGGGGGAGCCACTTCTCGTGTTCTAGCTCGCGGTAGCGGAGCGAGCATTGGTCAGGCGCGTCGG
>DATMQU010000344.1:0-2035 GCA_035566715.1 Vicinamibacteria bacterium | reverse complement strand
GACCCGATCGTCGGGGAGTCCGCCGCTCAACTCACTCCTGAGGACCATCCTTGGGCGGGCGGCTTCCCGGAGCTTCGCCCCCGCCGCTCCGGCTGGAACCGCTGGGGCCGCCACCTCGTGCTCTTCGTGCTCACCGCGATCTCGGTCTTCCTCACGGGGGCGCTGCGGTTTACCGTGGAGCCCGGGCGTGGCCCCGCCCTCATCCTCGAGACGGGCGAAGGGCTCAAGCTGGCGGGCGCGCTCCTGAGCATCCTGATGGCCCACGAGATGGGCCACTATCTGGCCTGCCGCTACTACCACGTCGACGCCACCCTCCCCTTCTTCATTCCCGCGCCCCTCATCAACTCCCTGGTGGGCACGCTGGGCGCGCTCATCCGGATCCGCGGGCCCATCCCCCATCGCCGCGCCCTGTTCGACATCGGCATCGCGGGCCCCCTGGCCGGCTTCGCCGTGTGCCTGCCCGTGCTCTGGCTGGGGGTCGGGGAGGCCCAGCTTGTCCCCGGGGAGACCGCGCCGGGCGGCCTTCTCCTCGGCGAGCCCCTGCTCTTCCAATGGGCGGTCCTCGGGCTCAGGGGGGCCACGGCGGATGGCCTCACCCTCACCCTGGGCCCGCTCGGTCTCGCCGCCTGGTTCGGCCTCTTCGTGACCGCCCTCAACATGATCCCGGTGGGCCAGCTGGACGGGGGCCACGTCACTTACGCCCTCGTGCCCAGCCGGGCCGTCTGGATCTCGCGGCTGGGGACGGTGGCCTGCCTTGTCCTGCTCACCCTCCACCCCTTCTGGCTCGTGTGGAGCCTCTTGCTCCTCCTCCTCGGCCGTCGTCCGCACCCGCCCACCCTCGACGACCAGGCTCCCCTCGGCCGCGCCCGAGTGGCTATCGGTATATTCGGCTTCATCGTCTTCGCGCTCTGCTTCACGCCCAGCCCGGTCGTCCTGAGCTGGTCGGATTTCCTCCTCTCCCTCACATCACGCTGAGGGGATCCACGTCCACCGACACGCCCGGCCAGCGGGTCGGTCCGTAGCGCGCGACCACCGCCCGCTCGACGGCCTCGCGCATGGCGCGGCGCGAGCCCTTCAGGAGGATCTGGAAGCGATGCTCCCGCCGCAGGCGGGCGAGCGGGGCCCGGGCCGGGCCCAGCACCCGGTAGGGCCCCGCCCCCTCCCGCAGCGACCGGGCCAGCGCCTCCGCCTCCGCTCTTCCCGCCGGCCCCTCCCGTGAGCGCACGACCAGGTTCAGGAGGGCCTGGACGGGCGGGTAGCCCATCGTCCGCCGGAACTCCATCTCCCGCGCGAAGAACGCCTCGTAGTCCTGGGCACAGGCCAGGCCGAGCGCGTAGTGGTCGGGCATGTGGCTCTGCAGGATGACCTCGCCCGCCACTTCCCCCCGTCCCGCCCGGCCCGCGACCTGGGTCAGAAGCTGAAACGTCCGCTCCGCGGACCGGAAATCGGGGAAGCCCAGGCCGACATCGGCATCCACCACCCCCACGAGGGTCACCCGGGGGAAGTCGTGGCCCTTGGCGATCAGCTGCGTGCCGACCAGGATGTCGGTTTCCCCGGCCTCGAAAGCCGCCAGGACCCGCGCCACCGTGCCCCGGCGACCGGCGCGGTCGCGGTCCAGGCGGTCCACGCGCGCGCTCGGCAGTCCGGCCCGGACCGCCTCCACCACGCGCTCGGTGCCGTAGCCGGTCAAGCGAAGGTAGGCGCCACGGCAGGAGCCGCAGGCCGTGGGGGCCCGGCCCTGGTGGCCGCAGTAGTGGCAGAGGGCCGTGCGGCCCCCCTCATGGAGCACCAGCGAGACCGAGCAGTTCGGGCACGTGGCCTCCAGCCCGCATTCGCGGCAGAGGAGGCTCGTGGCCCAGCCGCGCCGGTTCAGGAGGAGGAGGGACTGCTCCCGGCGGGCCAGACGGTCGGCCAGGGCCTCCTGCAGGGGTGGGCTCAGGATGGGGTCCCCCCCCGCCTTCAGGACCTTGCGTCGGTCGACGATCTGCACCTTGGGGAGCCCCCGGGGACCGATGCGCGCGGGCAAGACAAGCCT
>DATMQU010000343.1:0-6417 GCA_035566715.1 Vicinamibacteria bacterium | reverse complement strand
CCCCCGGAGCACGACCCTCATGTCCCCCCCCCCGTCCACGAACACCTCCGACACCTCCGCGGAAAGGTCCCCGAGGTCGCGCAGCAGGGCCCCCGCCCGCTGCCCGCGCTCGCGACGTTCCTCGCCCTCCACCCCGTTGAGGCCGCGGACGATGGGGAGGTCGAAGGCGGCGGTGCGGGGACCGTAGATGTCGATGAGCCCGCCGTCGCCGTCCATGAGGTACAGCCGGTCCACCTCGGCCAGGGCCAGGGGGACCCGCTCGCGGATCTCCACCTTCAGCGTGTCGGGCAGGGTGCGGCCCACGGTGGCGTCGGCCACCCAGGGGGAGGCGCGCAGCCGGGCCTTCAGGGCCTCGATGTTGAGGCCGAGGATGTTCTCGCCCACCGCGGGGCCGAGCAGCTCGCGCACCTCCCCCTCGGAGAGGAAGTGGCTGCCCCGGACGTCCACCCGCCCCACGCGCAGCCGCTCGCTGGCCATCACCTTGGCGTAGCCGGTCCAAAGCGCGGCCACGGAGACGAGTAGGGCGGCCAGAAGCTGCAGCATCAGGATGGCGCGGGCGGTGAAGCCCCGCCGGACCCGCCGCACCCGCGTCCTTGTCCGGGGGCGGAGGAAGGGCGGATCATCCGCGGGGGGGAGGAGGCCGGGGTTCAGGGGAAGATCGGCCATGGCCTCCAAGGGAAGCTCGAGGGGCAGGCCGCGCTTAGCCATGGCGGGGCCTCCAGACCTTGACCTCGAGCTCGAGGTCCAAGCCCGCCTCCCGCTCCACCCTCTCGTGGACGAGCTCGAGGAGGGCGAGGACGTCGGCCGCGCTCGCGTGCTGGTCGTTGACCACGAAGTTCGCGTGGCGCGGGCTCAGGACCGCGCCCCCCTTCCGCGCGCCCTTGAGGCCCAGGCCGTCGATGATCTTGCCCGCGTGGCCCCCGGGCGGGTTCTTGAAGACGCAGCCCGCGTTGCGCCCGCCGGGCTGGCTCTCGATCCGCTGCCGCGTGAGCTCCCGGGTCTCCTTCTCCAGAAGGGCGGGGTCGTCGGGGGAGAGCCGCACGGTCAAGGAGGCCACGGCCGAGCCCTCGGGGATGGAGGACCCGCGGTAGTGGAAGCGCCAGCCCTCGGGGGGCCGGGCGGGGGAGCCGTCCTCGTCGTAGACCAGGATCTCCTTGAGGACGTCGCTGATCGAGAAGCCGTAGGCCCCCGCGTTCATGACCGCGGCCCCCCCGATCGAGCCCGGGATGCCGACCGCGCTCTCCAGGCCCCGCCACCCGGCGCGGCAGCAGCGCACCACGGTGAAGATCACGCCCGCCCCCGCCTCCGCCGTCACCTCTCCGTCCTCCCCGATCGCAACCCGAGACATCTCCTCGGTGTTCACGATCAGCTCGTCCAGGCCCTCGTCCACCACGACCAGGTTCGATCCCCCGCCCAGGATGCGGTGGGGCACCCCGAGCTCGCCGCGGAGGGCGAGGGTCTTTTGGAGCTCATCCGGCGAGCGGGGAAAGGCCATCACCGCCGCCGGCCCCCCCACCCCCATGGAGGTGTGGCGGGAGAAGGGCTCCCCCTCGCGGAAGGGCACCCCCGCCTCCCGAAGCGCCGCCGTCACGCGGGGATCCATGTGCTCACGCCCCCTGCCTCCGCAGCAGCTCCTCCCCCGCCGACCAGACGCTTCCCGCGCCCAGGGTCAGGACCACGTCCCCCGCCCGCGCCTCCGCGGCCAGCCGCTCGGTGGCCGCTCTCAGGTCCCCCGCATAAACGGCGTGGCGGTGGCCCCGCTCCGCGATGGCCTGGGCCAGGGCCTCGGCCGTGACCCCCGGGATCTCCTCCTCCCCCGCGCCGTACACATCGGTCAGGAGGAGGGCATCCGCCAGGTGGAAGGCGCGGCAGAAGTCGTCCCAGAGGGCCTGGGTGCGGGTGAAGCGGTGGGGCTGGAAGAGCACGAGCGTCCGCCGCGACCCTGCCTTGAGGCGCAGGGTCTCGAGGGTGGCGCGGATCTCCGTGGGGTGGTGGCCGTAGTCGTCCACCACCGTGATGCCGCCCGCCTCGCCCCGCACCTGGAAGCGCCGGTCCACACCCGTGAAGCCCTCGAGGGCGGCGCGGACCTTCTCGAAGGGGACGCCGAGGTCGGAGCCGACGGCCACCGCGGCCAGCGAGTTCTGGGCGTTGTGGGCCCCCGGCACGGCGAGGCGGACCTCTCCCAGGGCCTGGCCCCCCAGGGTGGCGGTGTAATGGGACCCCTCGGGGCCCACCTTGAGCTCGCGGGCGGAAACGTGGGCCTGGGGGGAGAGCCCGTAAGTGAGGACCCTTCTCTCCACCCGGGGCAGGATGTCCTGCACGGGCCCGTCGTCCAGGCAGAGCACGGCCACCCCGTAAAAGGGGACCTTGTTCACGAAGCCGATGAAGGCCTCCTGGAGGTCGCCGAGGTCGCGGTACACATCCAGGTGCTCGCGGTCGATGTTGGTCACGACCGCCACCGTGGGCGAGAGCTTGAGGAAGGAGCGGTCGGACTCGTCGGCCTCCGCCACCATGAAGTCGCCCTTGCCCAGGCGGGCCCCCGAGCCCAGCACGCCCAGCCGCCCCCCCACGACCACGGTGGGGTCGAGGCCGCCGCGGTCGAGGACGAGGGCCACCATCGAGGTGGTGGTGGTCTTGCCGTGGCTCCCCGCCACCGCCACCCCGTACTTGAGCCGCATCAGCTCGGCCAGCATCTCCGCCCGCGGGATGACGGGAACGCCCACCCGCCGCGCCTCCAGCACCTCGGGGTTGTCGCCGCGGACGGCGGTGGAGGTGACCACCACGTGGGCGCCCTTCAGGTGGGCGGCGTCGTGGCCGATGGCGACCCGCGCCCCCAGTGCCGCCAGCCGGTCGGTGACGGCGGAGCGCCGGAGGTCGGACCCGGTCACGGTGTAGCCGAGGTTCAAGAGCACCTCCGCGATCCCGCTCATGCCCGAGCCCCCGATCCCCACGAAGTGGATGTGCTGGATCCTCCTAAGCACGGCCGGCTCCCGCGGGCCAAGGGGAAGAGGCCGCCCGCCCGCGCGCGCCCGCCGCGCACGGGAGCCCGGGGCTCCCTCTCCCGCGTGCTCGCCCCTCGTTCATGCCAAGCCATCCAGCAGGTCCGCCACCCGGGCCGCCGCATCCGGCCGGCCCCGGCGGCGCGCCGCCTCCTCCATGGTCTCGATCGCCCCCGGGCTCTCCAGGAGCCCGGAGAGGGCGCGGGCGAGGGCCTCCCCCGAGAGCTCCCCCTCCTCCATCACCACCGCCGCCCCCGCCGCCTGGAGGGCGCGGGCGTTCGCGCGCTGGTGGTCGCCGGCCGCGCGCGCGAAGGGGACGAGGAGGGCGGCCTTGCCCGCGGCCAGGAGCTCCGCGCAGGTCGTGGCCCCGCTCCGCGAGAGCACGAGGTCGGCGTCCTGGAGCCGGCGCTCCATGTCGTCCACGAAGGCGAGGACCTCGTCCTTTCGCCCCGCCGCGCGGTAGCCGGAGAGGACCTCCTCCCGCATCGCCTCCCCCGTCTGGTGGACGAGGCGGAGCCGCTCCGGCCCCGGCAGGTGGGGCAGGGCGGCCAGGAGCGCGCGGTTCAGGACCGCCGACCCCTGGCTCCCCCCGAAGGCCAGGACCGTGAAGGGCGGCGCGTGCCGCCGGGGCGGCCGGGGGGCGAAGCCCGCCCGCACCGGGTTGCCCGTGATCACGCCCTTCCCCCCGAACTCCCGGCGGGCCTCCTCGTAAGCGCAGGCCACCCGCGTCACCAGCGGGCGCAGGACGCGGTTGGTGAAGCCCGGCTTCGCGTTGGGCTCGAGGATCACCGTGCGCACTCCCAGGAGGGCCGCCATGAGCACGACCGGGCCCCCCGCGTAGCCGCCCACCCCCAGGACGGCCGCGGGGCGGAGGCGCCGGACGAGGGCCGCCGCCTCGAGCAGGCCGTAGGGCAGGGCGACGAGGCCCCGCAGGAAGGGGAGGAGGCCCACGCGGTTGAGGGGCAGGATGGGCAGGAGCACGAGCTCGTGGCCGGCCGCGGGCACGAGGCGGGTCTCGAGCCCGCGGGGCGTTCCCGCAAACACGATCCGGGTCTGCGGCGAGCGGCGGGCAAGCTCCGCCGCCACCGCGATCCCGGGGAAGAGGTGCCCCCCGGTGCCGCCCGCCGCGATGAGGATCGTCCGCGCCATTCAGTCCGCATGTTGAGACACGTTCAGAACCAGCCCCACCGCGAGGAGGGTGAAGACGAGCGACGAGCCCCCCGCGCTGATGAAGGGCAGGGGGATCCCCTTGGTGGGGAGGAGGCCCAGCACCACGCTGATGTTGATGAAGGCCTGGAGCACGATCCCCACCGTGAGCCCCGCGGCCAGGAAGGTCCCGAAGGCGTCGGGGGCCTTCCAGGCCGCGCGCAGCCCCCGCCACAGCACGAGCGCGAAGGCCATGACCACCGCTGCCGCCCCCAGAAGGCCGAGCTCCTCCCCGATCACCGCGTAGATGAAGTCGCTGTAGGGATAGGGAAGGTAGAAGAGCTTCTGCCGCCCCTCCATGAGGCCCACCCCGGTCACGCCCCCCGTGCCCACCGCGATCAGGCTCTGGATGATCTGGTAGCCGGTGCCGCGGGCATCGGACCAGGGGTTCAGGAAAGCCTCGATGCGGTCGCGGCGGTAGGCGGCGCCCATGACCAGGTGGTAGAGGAGCCCCAGCCCGGGCACGGCCAGGGCCGCGAAGTAGCGGAGCCGCACGCCGGCCAGGAAGAGCATCACCCCCCCGGTGAGGACGAGGGTGGCCGCGCTCCCCAGGTCGGGCTGGATGTAGACGAGGAACGCGAACCAGCCCAGGAGGAGCAGGGCGGGGAAGAGCGCGGGCAGGAACTCGTTCACCCGCTCCCCCCGCCGCTCGATGTGGTAGGCGAGGAAGAGGATGACGGCCAGCTTGGCCATCTCCGCGGGCTGGAAGGAGAGGCCCCCCAGGCGGATCCAGCGGTGGGTCTCGTTCACGGGGCGCAGGAAGAGGACCAGGATCAGGAGGAGGGTGGTGCCCGCCACCACCGTGTAGACGACGGTCGGCCGGCGAAGCTTGCGGTAGTCGATGCGCAGCGCGGTCACCATGACCCCGAGGCCGAGGGTGGCCCACACCACCTGCTTGAACAGGAAGTAGTAGGCGCTGCCGTGCCGCTCCTGGGCGAGGACGGAGGACGCGCTCCACACCATGACCAGGCCGAGCCCGAGGAGGGCGGCGGTCACGGCAAAGAGGGTGAGGTCGGAGGAGAGCTTCTTAGCCATCTTCTCGGAGCCCCCTTCCGCCCGCCCCCTCCCGCGCGGCCAGCCGGCCCACCTCCTCCTTGAACTTCCGCCCGCGGTCGGCGTAGTCGCTGAACATGTCGAACGAGGAGCAGGCGGGGGCGAGGAGAACGGTGTCTCCGGGGCGGGCGGCCCTGAAGGCCTCCTCCACCGCCTCCCCCAGGCTGGCGCAGGGAAGGACGGGAACGGTCGCGCCCAGGGCGGCGACGATGCGCTCCCGGGCCTCGCCGATGGCGAGGACGCGCTTGCCCCGGGCCTCGAGCCCTGGCCCAAGCTCGGCGAAGTCGCCCCCCTTGTAGCGGCCGCCCAGGATCAAGAGCACCGGCCCCGAGAAGGCCTCCAGGCTCCGCCGCGCGGCGTCCACGTTGGTGGCCTTCGAGTCGTTGAAGAAGTCGACCCCCCGGATGGTGGCCACGGGCTCGAGCACGTGCTCGAGGCCGCGGAATCCGGCCACGGCCCGGGTGATGGCCGCGGGGGCCGCCCCCAGCAGACGGGCGGCGGCGGCGGCGGCCAGGAGATCGGCCAGGAGGTGCGCCCCCCGCAGGCGCACCGCGGACAGGGGGAAGAGCGTCTCCGTGACCCCGCCTCTTACGAGGCGCGCCTCGCCAGAGGCGAAAAACGCGGCGTCCTCCTGACCCCTGGCCGCGGAAGCGGGCTCGGTCCGGGGATAGAAGGGCAGCACCCTCGCCCGGCCCTTCGCGGCCAGAGCGAGGGCCGCCTGATCCTCCGCGTTCACCACCGCCCAGTCCTCCGCGGTCTGGTTCGCGAAGATCCGGGCCTTGGCCGCGGCGTAGGCCTCGAACGACGGGTGACGGTCCAGGTGATCGGGGGAGATGTTCAGGAAGATGGCCACCCGCGGGCGGAAGCGGTCGACCCCTTCCAGCTGGAAGCTCGAGACCTCGACCGCAAAGACGGTGTCCGCGGTCGAGCCCTCCACGAGGCCGATCAGGGCCTCCCCGATGTTGCCGCCCACCCTCACGTCCCCCCCCGACTCCTTCAGCATGGCCCCCAGAGCGGCGGTGGTCGTGGACTTCCCCTTGGTCCCGGTCACCGCCGCCAGGCGTCCCCGGAGATGGCGGAAGGCGAGCTCGATCTCTCCGATCACGGGGACCCCCGCGGCCCGGGCGGCCAGAAGCGCGGGCGCCTCCCAGGGCACCCC
>DATMQU010000342.1:0-5693 GCA_035566715.1 Vicinamibacteria bacterium | reverse complement strand
GAGGATCTTCTTCTGAAGCGCGATCAGCTCCTTGATCCCCTTGTCGGCGGCGGCGAGAAGATCACGCAGCTCATCGTCCGTGAAGGGTGTGTCCTCGGCCGTGCCCTGCACCTCGACGAACCGGCCCCGCCCCGTCTTGACGACGTTCATGTCCACTTGTGCCACCGAGTCCTCCTCGTAAGCGAGGTCGAGCAGGATCTCGCTGCCGACCTTGCCCACGGAGGTCGCGGCTACGAAGTCGGTCACGGGGAGCTCCAGGATGGAGCCTTGCTTCTTCAGGTGACGGAGCGCCTCCACCAGGGCCACGAAGGCCCCCGTGATGGAGGCGGTGCGGGTGCCGCCGTCGGCCTGGATCACGTCGCAGTCCACCCAAAGGGTTCGCTCACCCAGGCCCTTCAGGTCGACCACCGCCCGTAGGGACCGCCCGATAAGGCGCTGGATCTCGTGGGTGCGACCGGAGGGTCCGCCCCTCCCGGACTCCCGCTGGACACGGCTGGTGGTGGCGCGAGGGAGCATGCCGTATTCGGAGGTGATCCAGCCCTCACCCTTGCCCTTGAGAAAGGGCGGGACGCGGTCCTCCACGCTGACTGTGCACACCACCTTGGTATCACCGACCTCGATGAGGGCCGAGCCCTCGGCGTGCTTCAGGAAGCGCGGGGTGATGGTCACCGGGCGCAGCTGATCCAGGCCCCGCCCGTGGCCGCGGGGGCCCGTACCCTCCCGCTTCAAGATGCCGGGGTCGATTTGCTCCTTGAAGTCTCCGATGCGAAAGCTCATGGGCGGGCCCCCCCCGCCACCGGAGTGCTGGCGCGGGCGGTGGTCTCCAGTCCGTAGAGGCGCCGGTAGTGCTCCCTGGACGCCAGCACGGTCATGACATAGTAACGCGTCTCGGTGAAGGGGATGCTCTCCACGAATTCCTCCGCCGGCATGTCGGGGCGAGAAGCGGTCCAGGCGTCCACCCGATGTGGTCCCGCGTTGTAGGCGGCCAGCACGCGCTCCGCTTGGCCGTCGTAGCGGTCCATCATTTGCCGGAGGTAGCGGGCCCCGAAGTCCATGCTGGTTTTCGGGTTGTGGAGGGCGGCGCTGCGAAAACGCACGCCCATGTCCCGGGCGAGCTTGCGGCCGGTGGCGGGGATCACCTGCATGAGGCCGCGCGCTCCCGCGCGGCTCAGGGCTTGGGCGTCGAAAGTGGACTCCTGCAGGATGAGGGCGGCCATGAGGGCGGGATCCAGCCCCTCTTCCGCGGCCTTGGCCTTGAGAGTGTCCTCGAAGCCCAACGGGAAGAGGATGCGCCAGACCTCGGGGGGCAGGCGGTCCCCGGCCTCGCCCACCCATTCCGGGCAGGCTCTCTTCATGGCCGTGATGGCGGGACGCAGGCGGCCGCACTTCCATTCGATCCAAGCGATCGTGCCCTCCGCCCGGGGCGAGAAGGGCAGCGCGCGCAGTTCCTCCTCCGCCTCGTCCAGCCGGTCGATCAAAAGCAGCTGGTGCACGCGCGTGGCCGCGGGTTCGCCGATGCCTTCGCCGGGCTCCGAAGCATCCGCAGCCATGACCGCGGAGGGAGGGGCGGCAGCCGGGGGCATCCGGGCCAGCCACTCGCGGGCCCGGATGCCGTGGTAGGCATACTTGTAGCGCTGGACCGTCTCCTCGAAGAGCAGGCGCGCACGCTCGAACTGGCCGAGGGCCGCCCGCGACCGGCCGGCCCAATAGAGGAAGCCGGGGGTGGGGGTGCCGGGTGGGCGCAGGCGGGCAGTGCGCTCCAAGGCCTGGGCGGCCTCCTCGTACCGACCCGCCCGATAGTCGGCCCAGGCCGTCCTCCAGGTGGCGCGCTCGACATAGCGGCCGTCAGGGTAGTCCACGAGCAGGCGCCGGTAGAATGGAAGGGCCTCTTCGTCGCGTGCGTCCCGCTGATAGTGGTTAGCGAGCGCGAGCAGCGCCTCCTCCGCCCAGGGCGTACCCGGGAAGCGCTCGGCCACCGACTCATAGACATCGACACCCCTCCCCCCCCGCACGCTGAGCCTTGCCAAATCGAACGCCGCCTCCGCTGCGTAGGGGGACTTGGGGCTGACTCCGGTCAGGGAGGCCTCCGCTTCGCGGAGACGGCCGAGAGCCAGGAGGGCCTGGCCCAGTCGAACGTGGAGGAGCTCGGCGTCGTCGCCGCTGGGTTTCAAGGCCTGGGCCGCGCGGAGCACGGCGACCGCCTCCCAATTGCGGCCGGCCTCGGAAAGAGCCCGGGCTTTCCGGAGCTCGCGTCCCAGGTGCTCGGGAGCGGGAGCGGGCAAGGCGGAAGCCAGGGCCCGCAGGCGCGGGGCGGTGTCGTGGGCGGGGGTCGAGACCGGATAGTCCCTATCCAGTCGGTCGTAGGCTTCGGCCGCCGCCTTTCGCGCTCCGCGCTCCTCCTGGATCTCCCCCAAGCGCTCCATCACTCGCGGCTCCTGGTCGGGGCAGGCGACCAGGGCGTGGTCGAGGGTGTCCGCCGCTTGGTCGAGCCGGCGGGACTTCGCGAGGGCGTCGGCGGCTCGGAGCAGGGCCCCGCAGGCGACGGGGGTCTTGGGACCCTCGTCAACCGCGGCGAGATACGACCGGGCGGCTTCCGTTGGCTGATCGGCGGCCTCCTGGGCGCGTCCGAGGGCGAAGAGCGCGTGGTCGGGGAGAAGGGTGTGCCGGACATCGGGGTGGGTGAGGAAGGGGATGGCTTCGCGGGGGCGCGGGCCCTCGAGCAGGGCCAAGCCCGCGGCGAGCTGGGCCAGTCCCGAGACCGCGGTGCCCGGATAGTTGGCCGAGACTTGCCTCAGGGCGTCGACCGCCGCCGCCGGGCCTCCGAAGCCCCCCCCGGCGAGGGCGTCGCGAAGAGCCACCTCCGCCGGCCCTTCCGGCTTCGCCTCTATCCAGTAGTTGGAGGGCGGATTCGGCGCAGGGACGTCGGGAGCGGCGGCGAGGGCGGCCAGGAGCCCGAGGAGCGGGGCGCTCACGTGGGTTGCCGCAGGGGGACGCTACATGGGGCCAAGGGCGGCGGCGTCGCCCCCGGCCAGGATCCGGACCAGCTCTTCGTAGAAGTAGTTCGTCGACTCACGGACGTGCGTCGCCACCCGGTCGGAGTACATCTGTCGCCCGCGCTCGATGTCCTCCTTGAGCCTCTCGTAGATGTCCTTGTGGCGCCGCCCCTCGTTCACCTTCGACTCGTTGTAGAGCTTGATCTCGCTGACCACAAGGCGGGCGAATCGCTTGGCGTCCTCGTGGGCTTTCTGGTCATCCGGCGATATCGGCCGCGCGGCCGGTCCGGCCGGGCGCGGCGCGGGGGCGGGCCGGGCGGGCGCGGCCGCCTGCTGTTTCATGGCCGCGAAGCTCTGGGCGCTGAACATGACGGTCGAGGTTCCCTCGCCCTCGGCGGCGGGGGGGGGAGGGGGAGGAGCGGCCGCCCGGGGCACCCCCGCTCGCTCGCGGACCTCCTCGCCCCCGGCCCGAAGCGCCGCCGCGCGGTCCGTGCTCGAGCCCGTGGTGGCCACACCCGTCGCCGGCTTGGGAGCGCCGGAGAGCAGGTCGATATTCTTCCCCGCGAAGGAGACCAGGATCTCGATCAGGTCGGCGTCCCCCGCCGGGATCTCTTCCTGGACGGAGTCGCAATAGAGGATGGCGGCCAGCTTTTCGCGGAGGATCAGGGGGACGGCCAGGATGCCCTGGGGGTCGCCGCTCAGCCGGGCCAGGGCCTGGGAGGTGCCCGGTGATTGGGTAATGTGACCGCGCAAGGCGTGGCGTGAGTTGTGGACGAGCCGGAAGACGGTATCCGCGTTCAGGGGCACGTTGATGGACTTGATGACCTCGGGGGGCTGTGCGCCGCGCGCATACCATCCAATCGCGCTCTGACCCTTGACGATGAACATGGCCGCGCGATCCACGTACTGTCCGACCTCGTTCACGAGGTAGGTCAAGACCTCGGAGAGGTTCGCGCCCTTTTCGATTTCGAGGAGGGAGGCTCGAAGATTGGCGTAGGTCGGGCCAGCGGGGGTGGCCGGCGCAGGCTGGGAGGCGACAACCTCGGCCATGGCGGCGCCGATGTCTTCTTCGTTGATCTTCTCGTCGTAGCGGGCCGCCATCTCCTGCAGCTCATCAAGCGAGCGGACCAGATTCGCCTGGTGTTCGCCGATGAAGCGCTGGATCTCGACGACCCAGTTGGCCATCTGTTGGCTGATGAGCGCGAGGGTCTTTGCCTTAAGGGCGTCTTCTAGGCTCATCTCCACCTCGGCGTATCGCCGATAATCATGACCCTACGTTGAGTTAGACGTGAATTCATTATCCGGCACGTGAAGAGCGCGTGTCAACAGTGGCTCACGGTAGAGTCCCGGTCAGGGCTATCGTCTCCCCTAGTGTGCCGCAGAAACGTCGACAGAGGAAGCGGATAGCCAGCCAATGGCTTCTCCGAGTGTACGAGCGTCTGGCCGCCCGCTTCGGACCCGCCGGATGGTGGCCGGGGGAGACGCCGTTCGAGATCTGCCTAGGCGCGATCCTCACCCAGAATACGTCCTGGGCCAATGCCGAGAAGGCGCTCGAGGTGCTACGAGCCCGGGGCCGGCTCTCCTTTCCCCGGCTTCGTTCTCTCCCCGTTTCGCGTCTGGCCCGCCTCATTCGCTCCTCCGGCACCTTCAAGGTCAAGGCCCGCCGCATCGCTGCCTTCCTCTCCTTCCTGGGCTCGGAGTTCGGGGGGTCGGTGGAGGCCATGAGGGATGCGGAAGCCGGTGAGCTCCGGGGCAAGCTTCTCGCCGTCCATGGCATTGGCCGCGAGACGGCGGACTCGATCGCGCTCTACGCCGCGGGCCGGCCCCTATTCGTCGTGGATGCTTACACGCGTCGGGTCTTCGCGCGCCTGGGCTTCCTCCAGGGCGACGAGGCGTACGACGATGTCCAGCACATGTTCATGAAGCGGCTGCCCAAGGACGCGGCGCTCTTCAACGACTACCACGCCCAGATCGTGCGCTTGGCCAAGGACGTCTGCCGCCCCCGTCCGCGCTGCGGGGAGTGCCCGCTCGAAGACCTGTGCCCCCAGCGGGGAGTGCCCGCGCAGGGGGCACCCCACGGAGCCCACCGAGGTTCGACAATATGATGGACGGGGAGGAGGGTGCTCATGCGCGTCTCGATCGGAGTGCTCGCACTGGCCCTGGCGGCCCCCGCGGCGGCTCAGGACTTTTGGGCCCACTGGGGCGACGGTCGGGCCGAGCTCAACGGCTATCGCCTCACCCAGCCGAGGTACGGCGCCCCCCGCGCGGGCAGCGCCGTCCTGATCTTCGTGACCGAGGATTTCAGCGACACGGTTCGGGTCAAGGCGGACCCCGGGCGGCACCCCGCCTCCGACGTCTACCCGGTGATGAAATTGAACGCGATCCGCCACTTTCAGACGGGGATCTACGACTACAAGGTCATGACGTCCACCTTTGCCCGCGTGGGCCCCGCTTGGCCGGTGGCGAAGGTGAGCTTGTCGAGCCAGGAATGGTGCGGCCACACCTACCACCAGCTCCTGCCTCGCGGCGGCAAGGTCGCGGGCGTTTTTCACAGCTATTTTGACGGTGAGGCGGACGGGGTGGAGGAGCTGCCCATGCCCGCGGGCGGTGTATTCGAGGACGCGCTCCCCATTCTCCTCCGGGGCTGGGGGGGTCCGTACCTGAACCCGGGGGAGAGCCGCACGGTGCCGTTCCTGCGCA
>DATMQU010000341.1:0-19530 GCA_035566715.1 Vicinamibacteria bacterium | reverse complement strand
GCCCCCTCAAGGTGGATGGAAACCATTATGTGAAGGTAATAGTCGCCAGCTTTGGTGGTGGTCACTACACGGAGAGCACTCAGTTGTGCGTGAATTCCCCTCCCAATGACATGCCCTTGGGACATTGTGGGACGCGGTGTTGCTACATCGGAGTGATTGACGTTCCTCCTTCCTACGCAACGTGCGATGACGAACTATTCGGTGGTCCTCCTACTTGGACGGTGTCCGGGCCAGCTGATATTACGGTTGATCCCTCGCAGCCCTTCAATGTGCTGGTGTCCCGTTCAGGAGAAGGAACGGTTACCTTGTCCGCCTGTGGGAACAAGGGACCCTGTGGAAGTGCGGATGCTCCTTAATGAGGCTTCCAACTAGGGTTACTCTCCCCCGGGAGCAGTTGATCCGTCTTCCTCCACCAACTCCATTCGGCCCTTTCTCGCATCACCCGCTTCCGCACCGCACCGTCGCGACACTCAAACATTGAGAAAACATTCACGCCCGTGCCCCCCGGCCGGAAGCCTCGTTAGAAATCCCCCAGAACCGCGACGCTTTCGAAGTGGCGAAAGCGGGTAGCAATCGAATCTGCTGAGCCCGTCTCGTCCGTACTACTACGCACCCCAAAGGACGTAGGGACCTCAGTCCGTCGACACCGTGCAAATGGCGAACAGGGACCACTTGGCGGGGGGGTGGACGACTTCGCTCGAGTCCAGACGAGGCGGTCGGTGGCGAGCGAGGCGGCGTCATTGGGTACCGACACCTAGGCTCTCCCTTTGCGGCCCTGCCCGCCTACCGCCCAGGACCGTAAGTCCCGCCCTTCGTCTAGCCGCTACGGGCCCGCGGGCGCCGGCAGGTTCGGAACGACGCCCGCGAGCTGCTTCTCCGTCAGTAGCGCGTTGAACTTCACGAGGTCAGTCGAGAAGACGTCGGCCAGCGCCTTGCGGGACTTCGCCGCCTCGTCGTGCAGGAGCAGGTGCACCTCGCGCTGCGCCGCGGTCGGAGCGAAATCGCTCTCGGCGACACGGCCCAGCAGGTAGAGGAGCTGCTCCGCCATCTTCATCGGCCAGCGCAAAATGTCCTGGCCGCGGCCGGTGACGCGCATCTGGAACAGCGTCTCCTCAACGGCCACGATCTTCTTGTCGAGCACCTCGGCGGCGTCCTTCACGTCCTTGTGAAGCGGCTCCTTCCCGTCCTTCTTCTCGCCGAGCCGGACTTGGAGCCCCGCGAGCTGCCCGCGCGCGTTCTCGGCCTGGTTGATGGCTTCGATCGTCCGCTTCACGTCGTCGAGCAGGTCCTTGACCAGGTCACCCTGAGCGCGGCTCTCAGCCTCGCTGCCGCCTGCACCCGGATCCTTGAGGAGCGTGACGGGCTGGGCCAACTCGCGGTCGCCGACCCTGATCTTGACCTTGTACTCGCCGATGGGCGCGAGGACGGCTAGCTGCTGGATGCCCGGCGCGGCGATCCCCTCCACGGCCACCGTGACGTATTTCGCGCCGAGCGGGCTCGTGCGCAACCGCGCCTCGAGCGTCTTGTCGAAGGCGAGATCCCAGTAAGCGCGGTTCAAGCCCGCCTTCGCCGGACCCTTGAACGTCCGCACGACGCTTCCGGACGCGTCCTCGACCTTGATCTCGATTTCGTCCTTCTGCTCGCCGGTCTCCTTGTCCTTTTCGCCCTTGATCGCGGACGGCAGCCAGTAGTGGATCGGCACGCCGTCTTGCGGGTTAAAGCCGGCGACCGGATCGTAGAACGCCGCATACGGAGCCTCGGCGCTGCGGAAGCGGTAGGTCGGCCGCGGCGGCAAGAGCTGCGCCTCTTTCGGCGCGCTGCCCGGGAACTGCCGCAGCGCGGTCAGGTCGTCCAGGATCCAGAAGCCGCGGCCGTAGGTCGCGACCACGAGGTCACCGAAGCGCTCCTGCACCGCGAGGCCGTAGACGGGCGTGTGCGGCAGGCCCGACTGGAGCCCCTGCCACTGCGCGCCGTCGTCGAATGACACATAAACGCCATTTTCGGTGCCTAGGTACAGGAGGCCGCGGCGCGACGGATCCTCGCGCAGTACGTGGGCGTAGGAGAGCGGGCTGTGGGGGATGCCGGCGACGATCGGCTTGAAGGTGCGGCCGTAGTCAGCAGTCTTGAAGACCCACGGCTCGCGGTTGTCGACCTGGTGCAAGTCGTAGACGACGTAGGCTGTACTGGCGTCGAACCGCGACGGCTCGATCCAGCTCACGGTGCCCCACGCGGGCAGGCCAGGCACGTGGGCGGTGACGTTCGTCCAGTTCTTGCCGCCGTCCTGCGTTACGTGGAGCTGCCCGTCGTTGGTCCCGGCCCAGATCAGCCCCGCCTTCGACCGCGACTCGGCGATCGCGAACACGACGCCCGCGTACTCGACGCCGATGTTGTCGGGGGTCAGGCCCCCCGAACTCTGCTGCCGCGCCTTGTCGTTCAGCGTGAGGTCCGGGCTGATCACCTGCCAGGTGGCGCCGCCGTCGGTCGTCTGATGAACGTGCTGACTGCCGACGTAGATCCGGTTGTGGTCGTGAGGTGAGATCGTCAACGGGAACGTCCATACGAAACGGTACTTCAGATCCGCGGCCGGCCAGCCGATGGTGGCGCGCGGCCAGACTTCTACGCTTCGGGCTGTGTTGGTGCGGGCGTCGTAACGGGTGACGATCCCGCCGACGCTTCCGAAGCCCGACGCGCTCGACCACACGATGGACGGGTCTTCGGGGTCGGGGGTCGCCCAGCCGCTCTCGCCGCCGCCGACGCTCATCCACATGCCGCGCGTGATGTTGGGCTGATCATCCTTGACGCCGAGCTTGCTGTTGCTCGGGCCACGGCTCGACGGCCCGTCCTGGCGATTGCCGTAGACCGAGTACGGGATCCGGTCGTCTAGGGTCACGTGGTAGATCTGCGCGATCGGAAGCTGGATCTGGAGCCACGTCTTCGCGCGGTTCGTGCTAATCGAGACCCCGCCGTCGTGGCTCACCGCGATCCGGTTGCCGTTGGTCGGATCGATCCAGATGTCGTGGTGGTCACCGCCGGGCGCATCGAGCGGGGGCGGATCGATGATTGTCTTGCCGCCGTCGCGCGTCTTCGCCCATGCTGCCGTGAGGAAGTACGCCTCGTCCGGATCGTCGGGCTCGACGGCCATCCTGTTGTAATAGTGCGTGCGACCCGCGACCTGGCGGTCGGCGGTCATGAGCGCCCACTTCTCACCGCCGTCGTCCGAGCGCCAGAGGCGCCCCGTTGGGGTGTCGTTCCCCTTCCACGGCTGGCCGTCGCCCACTTCGAGCAGCGCGTAGACGCGGGCTGAATTGGCACGCGTCATCGCGAGGCCCACCTTGCCCCACGGCTTCGGGGGGAGGCCGTTGCCCTCGACCGGCTTCCAGGTCAGGCCGCCGTCGCTCGAGCGATACATCCCGCTGCCCGGTCCGCCGCTCTCGCGGCCCCAGGTGTGGATCTCGAGCTGCCACATCCCGGCGAAGAGCACCCGCGGGTTGTTGGGATCCATGACGAGGTCGGAACAGCCGGTCTTTTCGTCGACGAACAGCGTTTTCGCCCACGTCTTGCCGCCGTCGCTCGTCCGGAAGACGCCGCGGTCGGGTTGGGGGCCGTACGCCGTACCGAGCGCGCAGGCGAGCGCGATGTCGGGATCGCGCGGGTCAACGACGATACGGCCGATGCGTCCCGTCGCCTCGAGCCCGGCGTGAGTCCAGGTGCGGCCGGCGTCGACCGACCGGTAGACGCCCCACCCGAGGGAGATGTTGCTGCGGATGAAGGCCTCCCCCGTTCCCGCCCACACCACGTTCGAATCGGACGGAGCTACGGCTAGGGCGCCGATTGACCCCACCGGTTGGTCGTCGAAGATGGCCTGCCAGTGAACTCCGCCGTCGCTGGACTTGAAGATCCCGCCCGAGGCGGCGCCCGCGTAGTAGACGCTCGGATCGCCAGGAACGCCCGCAATGGCGGAGACACGATTGCCCTCGGGGCCGATGTAACGGAACTTCAGGGCGCCGAAGGGACCGCTAGCAGGGGCGGCCGGGGACGGCGAGGCCTTCGGCGACGAGGTCGCCGTGGGCTTTGCTCCGCCCGGCGGCTTCTCCGCCGCACCGAGCGTCGCGCCCGCCAGGAGCGCGAGCCCGAGGGTCAATTGGGTTGCGTCCACCATCGCCACCTCCCATCGCCAGGAATCGCGGCCGAGTGTACCACCGACCTCGAGCGGAGAACGGATTGGACGGCGGTTGACGGCGTCGGTGAGGCTCCCCAGGCGAGCCTGATCGCGCGGTTCGGGGGAAAGGGCCGATAGAGAGCGAGACTTACGCTGCCGGGTGGCTGGAGATCCCCCCCGACAGGCCCCGGCGGGCACGAGCCGTGAGGGCTGCGCGGCCGGTCGGGGACCGTACCGCCGCTATTGCTTGGCCCCCTCGGTTTGCTTCAATGAATTGGAGATCATCGTTAGGTTCATCTCACGCGCCGCTTTCTCGGGGATCGCCTGCGCTGCCTGCAAGGCCTCTTGCAGCGCCCGTCGAGCCTCTGCCGGCTGTCCCCTCTGCAGCAGCGCGTGCGCCTTCGTCTGCAGCAGCCACGACCGTCCATTCGCACCTGGCGCGCGAGCCAGACCGCGATTGCAGGCCGCGATGGCTTCGTCAAAGTGTTTTACCGCGCTCTCCATCTGCGCGACGCGTAGCGAGGCGTTGTAGTTGTGTGGCATGGCGCGCTCCGAGGCGATCAGCGCCGGCAAGATGTGCGCTGGATCGCCGACGATCTGCACGTTCTCCACCCGCGCTATATCAACCGCCGACCGTTCCTCGTCGCTGGCCGGGCTTACCGCGTCCAATTCGGCCAGCCAGCGATTGCCCCATTCGGTGGCTTTGCCTTCGTCACCACGGTTGACGGAGAGGTACATCAGGGTCCGGTAAAGCTCGTCCCGATGGTCACGCACGGTTGAGGAGAGCGATAGCGCCTCCTTGGCGAGTGCCTCGAGCCTGCGTGCCGCTGAGTCGAGCCCCGGCGCGTCTTGGGCGGAGGTCACGCACCACATCCCCGCGACCACAATCCGTCCGAATGCCGGCTCTCGTTTCATGGAGGGCGCTTCGGTTGCGGCCGTCTCGGCGCACTGCCGCCATTGGCGACTGTCTTGTAGCGCCACGACGAGGGAGGCCTCGGCGAGGTCGCGCCGTGGCCAATCGGCAGGGGCGAGGCGAAGCGCTTCCCGATACGCCTTAGCGGCGTCCGCTGGTCGAAGGGCGAGGAGAGCGTCTCCTTGGGCAAGCGCCGTGTTCGCGGCCGGGCGTTGGTCGGCGGGAAGGCCGCCCGCTCCCCGATCGAGGAATTGGGTGAGTTCTTGTGAAGACATGGCGCCGGTTTGGGTTGCCACAACCTGCCCCTGCGGATCGATGACGAAGAAAGTAGGCGTGGCATTTGGGCCGTACTTCGTGAAGAACGCGAGGTTCTTCGCGTCGTCGTAGTTCAGCTCAAGCCAGACAAACTGTCCGGCGTACCTGGCGAGATCGGCGTGGTCGAGCAGGTCTCGCATCAGGCGGCACGTCGATCACCACGGAGCCCAGCACTCCACGAAAAGCGGGACCTTTCGCTGCGTGGCTTCGGCCAGCGCCTTGGGGTAGTCGTCCTGGATAAAGGGCAAGCGCGACGTGGTCGCCCCCAAGGCGACGCTCAAGGCCACCAAAGACAACGTCCCCATCGATCCCTTGATTACCATTTCGCTTCTCCCAGGGTGCGAGCCCGCTTGTGCCTTTGACGAGATCGCACCTAGTCCTTCCCGCCCGCGGTTCCACCGATCGTCATGTTCACTCCCTTAGAACGGGAAAGCAAAGTATCGTTCGATGGTTTTCCCCGTTCGGCAGACTGACGGCGCCGAGAACGCAGCCGGCCCGAAGCGACTGCGGCCCGAGGCCGTCCGGCAGAACCCTCCCGGCAGTCCCGCTCGAAGCCGAGTTCGAGGTTTGACTGCGTCCACGGGGTCTGCGGGGATAAGTGCAGTCAGCCTCGCCTCCGCCGTCCGTTGTATTGGACATCTCGCTTCCGCCTCGCCCGCCGCCTGCCTGGACACTAATGTGCAAGACACGAGCGCCTGTCCGCAAGACAGTGAATATGACAATCTTCGACAAGATCCTGCCATCCTGTCGCCTCGGGCAGCGGGATCACGACAACGCAGGGACCGGCCCTGGGGCGCAGCTGCTGCGGCGCCGACGAGCGCGGCGAAATACAATTAGCCCGGAGGCAGCATTCATGAACCCTCGAGCCTTTTTTGCACTGCTGTGCGCCGCCACGGTCGTGGGCTCCCACGCCGCCGCGCAGACTCTCGATGTGATCTATGACGAAGCGAAGGTTCCCAAGTACTCATTGCCGGATCCGCTGGTCATGAACAACGGCGAGCGGGTTCGCGACGCGAATACCTGGACCAGCCGGCGGCGGCCCGAGATTCTCGAGATCTACCGCACGGAAATGTACGGGCGCAGCCCGGAACGGCCGGCCCAGCTGGCCTTCGATGTGAGCTCGATCGAGAAGCGGGCTCTGGGGGGCCGGGCGGTACGTAAGCAGGTCACCATTTCGGTCGAGGCCGGGACCGCTGCCCCGAAGATGAAGGCCCTCATCTATTTGCCGACGAGTGCGCAGAAGCCGGTCCCGCTGTTTCTAGCTCTGTCCTTTGCGGGCAATGAAACCGTGTCCGCGGATCCCGGGATCATCCTGGGCGATCGATGGGTTCGCGATGCCGTCACCAACGAGATGGTCAAGCAGCGCGCACCCGAAGCGTCGCGCGGGTCCAGCGCCCAGCAGTGGCAGCTAGATCAGATTCTGGCTCATGGCTACGGGCTGGCTACGATTTTCTACGGCGACATCGAACCGGACTTCGTGGGCGGCCTGAAGTACGGTGTACGGTCCGTCTTCCTCCAACCCGGCCAGACCGAACCCGCCTCCGCCGATTGGGGCGCCATCGCCGCGTGGTCGTGGGGCTTGAGCCGGGCGATGGATTTTATCGTGACCGATCACGACATCGACGCCACCCGGGTAGCGGTCATGGGCCACTCGCGGCTGGGCAAGGCCGCGCTCTGGGCGGGCGCACAGGACACGCGCTTCTCAATCGTGATCTCAAACGAGTCGGGCGAAGGCGGCGCGGCCATTAGCCGCCGCCTCTACGGCGAGCGGACCAAGGACCTGAATACCCGGTTCCCGCACTGGTTCGACGGCAATTTCAAGAAGTACAGCGAGCACGAAGACCAGATGCCGTTCGATTCGCACATGTTGTTGGCGCTGATCGCTCCTCGCGCTCTCTACGTAGCGAGCGCCGAGGAAGACCGCTGGTCCGATCCGCGCGGCGAGTTCCTGGGCGCGGTGAATGCGGGACCCGTCTATGAGCTTCTGGGTGAAAGGGCGATTAGCGCCGACGCCATGCCGGGCTTGCACCAGCCCGTCGGACACACGGTCATGTACCACCTTCGCGCCGGCAAGCATGATGTGACGGCTTACGACTGGGAGCAGTATCTGAAATTCGCCGACATGCAGTGGGGCCGGAAACCTGACTGACGGTAGGGGCACGGCTTCAGGGGTGCCACACCGCTGACGGCCCTCCCCGATTGCGGATACAGTCGTGCGGATCGCGAACTCTCATCGCCACCCCCTTCCCTTCGGCAGTCCATCGATGCATCCGCGACCTAGACGGCAGGGTCGTGACTCATCGCAGCCGCACGCGTGTTGCTGCATGCCGGCGACGGGCTGACGCGCAGTACGCGTAGCCACCCCCGCAGCTACGCTGACGTAGCCCCCGTTTCGACCGGACAGCCCTAGACGCTCCAATTGGAGCACTGGGGATAGCACTATGTCTATGGATAGGACGAAGGAAACGGTTCATGTGGTGACGTCTGTTCAAAGGCGCCGTTATTTCGCTCCGGAAGAGAAGCAGCGGATGGTGGAAGAGGCGGAGGAGCCGGGAGCGAGCGCCTCGTTCGTGGCCCGAAAGTATGGTATTTCCTCGAGCCTGATCTTTCGATGGAGGCGCCTGGTGAAGGAAGGCGGCTTGAAGGCGGTGGGTGCAGATGAGGGGGTGGTGCCGGCCTCGGAGGTGAGGGCGCTGAAAGCAAAGATCCGCGAGCTGGAGCGGCTGTTGGGGAAGAAGACGGTCCAGGTAGAGATCCTCAAGGAAGCGCTGGAGCTGGCTCGCGAAAAAAAACTGATATCGCGCATGCCCTTGCTGCCACCGGGCGATGGGGAGTGAAGACGGTGACGGAGGCAATGGGGGTGTCACGATCGAACCTTTGGGACCGGATGCATGGGCGGCAGAGTGGCCGACCTGCCCGGTACAACAAGGCCGAGGACGAGAGGCTCCTTCCCGAGATTCGTAGAGTGTGTGGTGAAAGAGGCACATACGGATACAGGCGCACGGCCGCTCTTTTGAACCGGCATCGTGAAGCGGCCGGCCTGGCGGGTGTAAATCACAAGCGGGTGTACCGGATCACAAGGCTCAGGGCCGCCTCCTGGAGCGATACGGGCGGAAACCGACGCGAACCCACGAGGGCCAGATCGTGACCCTCAGAAGCTATCTGCGCTGGTGCTCCGACTCTTTTTTCCTTCGGTGCTGGAGCGACGAGCTGGTCGAGGTGGCCTTCGCGCTGGATACCTGCGACCGCGAAGTCATGGCCTACGTGGCGACCACGGCGGCGATCACTGGCGAAATGATCCGAGACCTCATGGCGGAGTCCGTGGAACGCCGCTTCGGTCCGGTAGCGCAGGTCCCGCACCCCATCCAGTGGCTCTCGGATAACGGGCCGGCGTACACGGCGATCGAGACCCGGCTCTTCGCGGAGCAGCTCGGCCTGGTGCCTTGCAGGACGCCGTCCTACAGCCCGCAGAGCAACGGCATGAGCGAGGCTTTCGTCAAGACGTTCAAGAGGGACTACGCGTACGTGTAGGAGTTGCCCGACGCACGATCGGTGCTCGAGCAGCTCCCCAGGTGGTTTGAGGACTATAACGAGTGGGCGCCGCACAAAGGGCTGCGCATGAAGTCACCGCGTCAGTTCCGGCGGCTTAACTTGAGCGCCTAGGCTGTCCGGTCTAGCGGGGGCAACTCCATACGCCCACAGGCAGTACCGGCAGGTGCCCATAAGCGGACGCCAGCCTTCGAGAGCGTCCGATTGGGGAAAGCCCTCTGACCTTGAAGCTCTCCACTGCTGAGTCTAGTCGCTAGTCTCGATGGGCGCTTGGACAGACCGCGGCTCTTCGGACCGGGCGCCACTCAACATCTGCTAGAACGCCGTGTATCACTCTATCTATGGCCCATCCTCGGCTGTCCCGTTCCAGCCGATGGGCGCTTGCGGTGTTGTTGCGCTCAACAATCAAGAAAAGGGCTTGGGAGGATGTCGTGAAGACCCGCCCGGTCGAGCGGTCTTCGGGCTTCGGCTGGGGAACTGGGGCCGTGATCTCTGCTAGCACCCAGTCGCTCAAGGACGCAAAGTCATTGGTCCGCCCCTCACGGATCTCGCAATAGGTGACAGGCTCACCATGGGTTTTGACATCAGTGCACCGTTCTCGCTCTCGGACGACGGTTCCGTCTGGTCGAAAGGAAACGTAGTCGTAAGAGCAGTAGAAGTTCCCGCGGAAGGATAACGCGAGCCCCTGCACGGGGCCGGTCGCGTCGTTCGATGCGAGAAGAGCCGGTCCCACGAGAAGGAGAAGAACGGCAAACACTGGTCTCATCGATCAGTACTGTGCCCGCGAAAAAGCTGCTACCAAATCCCCAGCGGTGGCGGCAGCGACCTCGGAGTTCAGATCGCAGATTGGCTTATTCGGATACGTGATCGATTCCCAGGGAGTCAGAAGCGCGACACCCCAGTCCATTGGGCCAAAGACATGAACATTTTCCTCATGTTCACGCGCCGATGCGGGGTCCGTGACAAAGGGATCCAAGGGGGCGCGACCCTTGTACGGCCACCGCTTTCCGCTATAATAATAGATCTCGCCTTCGACCTTAATGGTAAAGGTTGCGTGAAACCCATCGCCTTCGCACTGGCAGATCCAGCTGACGTGCCATTTGAGGTTGGCCCTCCCGCCTCCCGTAGGCTTACCCGGTGAGGCTTGCTCGACATCCTGCACGGGATGGAATTGAATGTTGAAGCCTGTATTGACCAAGCCGAACGGATCAACTGCGTTAACGGGGTTGTTCCCTACGTAGGAGTAAAAGTTGAGACCCCCCGCGAACCCGATCGGGTCCTCGGAGATGAAGCGTCCTATTTTGGGGTCATAGTATCTAGCTCTGTAGTAGTAGAGGTTGGTCTCTGGGTCCCATTCTCTTCCCGTGAAGGCGTAGCCCCCTGGAATTGCGCTGCCCAAGCTGTTTCCGAAGGCGTCGTAGTCGTATCCGGCGATGCTTCCGAGTGCATCAGCGTAGTAGAGACTCAGGTTCCCGGAACTATCCTCCTGGGCTAAAGGCTCATCGATTCGCGGCCCGTGGACGAACTTCACCGTCGCTCCCGAGGCCGTGCGGGCGAGGATCGCCTGTGCATCATACAGGTATGCTGTCGTAAGAAAAATCTTCGGGACAGGGCTCGTGACCCTCCGGATCCTTCTGGCCAAGGGATCATAGGCATAGCTTGCAACTGGTGTCCCATTGTTGAAAACCTTTTGCAGACGGTTTTCCGCATCCCACTGGTACGTCCAGGTGTGGGATCCCTCGACTTTCTGCATCAGATTGCCGTTGGCATCGTACGTGAAAGTATCAGTGCTGTTGGACTTCAGTTCATTCCGATCATCGTAGAGCCAATTGCCAGTTGTGCTGAGGGAGGTCAGCCGGTTCCCCTCAGGATCGTAGGTGTAGGCTTCACCGGCGAGTGGCGGTTTGCCGCCCAAGCGGCTGACCTGTGTCAAGCGGTCGACTGGATCGTAAACATAGCTGTCCTTGAAGCGGGGAGTAACCTTGGTGAGCCTGTTCCCCACGTTGTCATAAGAGTAGGTGAAGCTCGTGATGGGGACCAAGTTGACGTCGGCCACGCCGATACTGGTGAGCCTGCTGAGGTTGTCGTAGCCGTATGTGGTTGTCGAGCCCTTCGGGTATGTGAGCGATGCTCGGCGGTTGGCGCTGTCATAGGCGAAGGAAAAGTTGTTCGAACCCTGCGTGATCGTCGTGAGCCGAGAGGCGTCGTCATAGCTGTAGGTGAGCAGGCCGCTGCCATTTAAGGTCAGCGCGACCCGGTTGCCGTCGTTGTCGTAAGTGTATCCCACGGTCGAGCTGTTCGCTGTGCTTGCTTCGGAGCTCATCTGACCAGCTAGGTCGTAGCTCCAGGCTAGGGAGTCGATGCCGTTTGCTGCGGTGGCGAGCCTGCCGACCGGGTCATAAGTATAGGTGACCGATGGAGTTGTATCGGAGTAAGACTTTCCAAGGAGGCGCCCCGTGGGAGAATACATGTAGGTCGTGGTCACATTCTTCCGGTCGGTCTTGGTCGAAGGGCGCCCGGCCAGGTCATACCCGAATGTCTCGACGGCCCCTCCAGCATACGTCACCGAAGTGACCCTGTTGAAGCGATCGGCGTACGCGAAGGTTGTCACCTTGCCACGGGCGTCCATGATACTCGTGAGATTTGACATCGCGTCGTACCCGTAGGTGTTGACACCGCTGTTGGCGTCGGTCACGGTCTGGAGTCGTCCGTAGGCATCGTACGCGTAAGTCGTCTGTTTACTCAGAGGATCGGTGACCGTCTTGAGCCGCCCTCCGAGATCGTAGGTTAGGTCGGTATGTGTACCGTCGGGATTCTTGATTTGCGTGATCCGGCTAACGGCGTCGTAGGCTGTGGTTGTGGTGTTGTTGAGGGCGTCCGTCACAGTCGTCCGGCGCCCCAAGGCGTCGTATCCGAAGGTCTCTTGGTGGCTCAAGGGATCGGTTGAAGAGGTGAGGTCGCCGAAGCTGTTGTAGGCAAGCGTCGTCACCTTGCCCCGAGGATCCTTGATCGTCTGAGGGTTGCCGTTGGGGAGGTACGTCAGGGTCGAGACGCGGTTCAGAGGGTCGGTGATCGTGAGCGGGCCCGCCGGCCCATAGCTGTACTTCGTCAGGCCACTGTCAGCGGCGGTCGACGTCAGAACCCGCCCCAGTGTGTCATACGTGTAACTGGTGACGTGGTTCAAAGGATCCGTCACCGACTGAAGGTCTCCATTGGAGTACCTTTGGTACTTGGTCTGCTCGCCCGCGCCATCAGTGTAGGTGGCGACCCGGCCGTTCCCGTCATGTGTCCACTGCTGCGTCTGGCTCCCGCCTCCACCGCAAGACGAGCAGGGGCCGCTAATCGCCGTCGGATAGGTCATTCCCGCGATCGACGTCCATGAATAAGTAGTTATGTTTCCCAACGCATCAATGACGGTCGTTTGGCTAGGAGAGTAGGAGAGCGTGTACTGCTCTTGCCCACCGGATATCGAGCTCGTCGAGGCCTTGCCGTCGGCTGTGTAGGTGTGAGTTTCCAAGACGACGTTGCTATTGTCAGTTACTGTACCCAACTGGTTTCCTGAAGTGTAAGCAAAGGTGTAGCCGCTGCCATCTCCATACGTGACTGACTTGAGAAGGTTGGAGGGGCTTGGGTAGTACGTGTACGTCGCGAGGGTGACACCGCCCGGCCCCACGAGACTGGAAACGTGACCGCCAGAGTAGGTGAGCGTCACGGCGCGAGATCCCGGGTTGGTTATGGTCGTGAGATGGCCAGATGTATCCCAAGTGAGCGTCGTTGCATTTCCCAAAGGGTCGACAATACTCGTGAGCCGCCCGAAGCCATCATAGACTTCGGAGCCGCCGGCACGGAAGCTACGGACGTAGGAGCTACCTGATTGGGCGATGCTACTCTGTTCCGTTATGGGAATAATAGGTTGACCGTTCTGGAAATAGAGGGGCACGCCGGTCCCCTCCCGCAGCATGATTTGCCCTGAGGGCGCGAATGCCATCGACTTCTCGTAAGAATGAGTCCAGCCAAGACCGAAGACCCCCGCCGCCGAGCCGTCGACGACCTCGAGGCTGTTGTATGTTCTAACGAAAGAGAGCGGCGACGCTACACCGGGAATGACGGCGTCCTTTTCGCTGAAGAAGACATTTCCAGTGGAAATACTTACGGGTTTTCCGGCCACCGGGCACGACTGCGTCGACGGGTTAGGTCCGGCAGAGGCCAAAGCGAAGTCTTGAGTTGACATCTTACCGCTTTGAACAGCAACGTGCTTTGCGTTAGGCGGATCGCCTGGAGGAAGATTGGCTGGTGGCGGTCCTGGAAACACGGTGTAAGTAGCTGTGAGAGGGCCGCTTCCGTCTCCTTGTACCAATACACCCCAGTTGTTCTGCTGACAGAGGCTGGGGAAAAGTGTCCCGAAGAAGCATTTGTCGTCGGTGAAGCTGAACGTGTAGTGCCCAGTTACATCGGTAAGAACCGTCCTCAAGCTGACTGAAAAATTGGCCGGATCATACGCACTGACCTGAGTTCCGGCGGGCACAGGGGCTCCGCTTGATGTTACCTGTCCGCTTATGCTTCCATAACGAGAGTAGACCGTCAGGCTGAAGTTTCCGGAACACGTTTCTGTCGCGGGTGGGTTACTGCCCTGAGTGCACTGTCCAGAGCCCCCGGGGGGCCCTCCCGAGTACCATTCCCCCAATCCGGTAATTGCGCTCTGAGCATCTGCGGAGCACATGAGGACGTCGACGATCACGAACGGCATGGTTTGCCCGTTTGCAAAGGGAGTCGCGAAGGCGGATCCAGGTAGGAAGCCTCCTCCGTCCTCTGTGCAGACTATCGGGGGGGGGCAAACCGGTCCGATGTTAGCATAGGTGCTGTAGGTTCCATTGGATGGGGCCGTCGTACCGTCCCCTATGACGACCGTGCCATTGACGCAAACACCAAAGCAACTACCTCCTCGACACCCCTGCACGTTAGGTTCTGCTTGCCGCGGAAGCAGCAGTACGAGGCCTGCGACCATGAGCAAAGGCAGGTTCAAGGTTCTTGACCATGAGAAATTAATCATCGGACCTCCTTCGGCTCGGAACGTCGGCGCGGATGCGAGAGAGACCCAAACAAAGATGGAAGGAGGCGTGCCGCAAAAAATTAACGAGCTGCATTTGGGAACTCCTATCGCCATAGAGGACAGTTTGGTACTCTCTGC
This sequence comes from Vicinamibacteria bacterium, assembly GCA_035566715.1. Classification (GTDB taxonomy): domain Bacteria; phylum Acidobacteriota; class Vicinamibacteria; order Fen-336; family Fen-336; genus DATMML01. The sequence goes on along the minus strand of DATMQU010000341.1, from coordinate 5,406 downwards.
CGTGAGCCCGCTCCACCGGTGTTCGCATGCATTAGAGCCTCGAGACTTAAGAGCCTTTCGCGGCCGAGGCCGCGGAGGGTGGCCTGGAGGTCAGCTCTCATTCAAGCCTCTGGATGACTGGCACGGGGCAGACGCGCCCGGGGGGGTCACTTCACGAGGTGCGTTCGAAGAATAGGCGAACGCGGCGTTGGCTGTCTGTACGGTAGCGCACGGATCGATTAGTTCGGATACAATTGGCGCGGCTGCACCGGTGCCCTCCATGCATGCCGCGTTCCTTCAAGCTGGAGGGTTCCGTGAACAACCTCATCCTTTCCAGTCTCCCTCCTGACGAGCAGTCACACCTTTTTGGAGCTCTCCAGCCTGTGACCCTCGGTCTCGGCGAGATCCTGTACGAGTCAGGACAGCGGATGCAGCACATCTACTTCCCAACCACGGCTGTGGTTTCTCTGCTCTACACCATGGAGGACGGTTCGACCGCGGAAATGGGTCTGGCTGGCAACGACGGGCTCGTCGGTATTGCATTGTTTCTCGGCGGTGACACGACGCCCAATCGTGCTGTCGTACAAGTCGCGGGGGAGGCCTTCAAGATGGAGGCGAAGACGCTCCGGGAGGAGTTTGCCCGAGGTGGTGGCCTTCAGCGAGTGTTGCTGCGGTACACGCAGGCGCTGATCACCCAAATCTCCCAGACCGCCGTGTGCAACCGCCTACATCCACTGGAAAAACGCCTCTCCCGATGGCTCCTCTTGTGCCGTGACCGGGTGGATTCCGACGAGCTGCAGATGACACAAGAGTTCATCTCGAACATGTTGGGAGGACGCCGCGAAAGTGTCACCGTGGCTGCGGGGCGCCTGCAGGATGCGGGCCTGATCCACTACTCTCGAGGTCACATCAGCATCCTGGACCGGAAGGGCCTCGAGGCAACCACGTGCGAGTGTTATGGGATCGTTAGAGAGGAATTGGATCGCTTGTTTCGCGCAGTCGCTTCCTAACGCGAAAGGGACAGGTTGGACAGTAGACGACCAAGGAATTGTCTCAACTGGTCGAAGTTGTCCGGCCGGGTGACATGGACATTCGATCCCAGCGCCACCTCAGCTCCCTCGTCGACCGTCGCAAGGCAGAAGATCACGATCGGTACGTCATCCCCCAACTGAGCCGCCTGACGAATGCGTCGCGCGCTCGCGATCACGTCGTCATTTGACCCGCTTAGACTCACCAAGATCAAGTCAGGAGGTTGCCGGCGCGCTCTCTCCACGGCATCCCCTTCGTTCCTTGCCGGATCGACACGGTAGCCATCTGCTCTGAGCAGCCGCTCGATGCCGTCTCGAGTCTCTTCGACATCCTCCGCCACCAAGATGGTAGCGGCGCAGCGACTTCTACGGTTGGTTACGCTACGTACAGGTGTCCGCATGATCACCCACGAAGTATGACCGGCCAGGACAAACGCGTCTGTGCGGTGAGACACTGACCCCATAAGCAGCTGTAGGCCTCCCCCTGTTTTCCGTGCCAAGAGTGCCGGCGGCCCTAGTGCGGGCCTGAGTGCGGACGTTGGAGGCTATGCGGCCCCTGGCCCGCCAGCCGGAGCGGCTCGGCCTCGGATCCGAGCCTGGCCCGCTCTCCGTGCCGCCGCTGGAAGTGGGTCCCTGAAGGGCAACCACTCTGAGGAGGCCGGTTGGGCCCGGTGCTGCCGGAGAATGCGGAGGGTCAACGAAGGGGCGACTGACTGTCCCGCTCTTGGCAGACTCCTGGAAGGTCAGGAGTTGGCGCGGCTTTGGCGGAGGTGGCTCGATCGGCGCTCCCACACAGAGCCCGCATGGCGTGGAGCACCTTCAGTCGTTTCCTGGAGCGCTACCCGATCCCGGACCCCGTGGCGCACTACGGGGGAGGGCATCCCGCAGCGAACTCCGTGACCTGACGAGCCGGATCAATCAACGCGCACGTCCGGATCCGTGGGAGCCCTGGGCGGGTGACCACCCAGGGCCATCCGACCGATGCACAGACTCGAACCATTATTCAACTCGCGCACCTCGAGCCGGACGAATTTGCCAGTCTTCGTCACGGATGACGTTATCGCCGAGGCCCTCGGTTACCACACCGCCTGCTCTCTTCCCAACTCCGATGGCACCGAGACATTGCGGACTTTCATCTACACGAGCTGGCTCCACCCGGCCCTCGTGGATCCGATCATCGCCGACGTCAGTACGTCTAACCACGAGAACCTCGAATGGTTCAATGATCCCTTCATCAATAACGTTGTCCCCGACTGGCGCTATCCACCCGAAAGCGATCCCCGAGCGGTTTGCTCCGGTAACACGTTCCTCGAAGTGAGCGATCCGCAAGGGAACGGCCCGACCCTTGATGACTTCCCGACCGTGGTCGTACCCATTCATGGCGTCGATTGTCATTTGCAGGATCTCGTCATGCTCCCGTGGTTTGCCGATGAGGTCCCTTCGTCCGCCCAGAACGGCTGGTACGACTTCCCGGCGACGACCGACCTCCACGTCCCGGCCGCTTACTGCAAGTGAAGCACCGCAACCTGCGACCTTAGTGCTAGCGGGGCGGAGTTCACCACGAACTCCGCCCCGCCACCGCCAGAATCCACGAGCTTCCGGCGGGCCTGCCTGCGTTCAAGTGCCCGATAAATCGGATAGCCGGAGATTTGAAGTAGCACTTCGCTTTCCCCGTAACCGCGTTTACTAGGCACTAACCGATTAGTTGGTGACAAACGTGTTCCAGCCTTTGGGACGGAAGGCGTCCCCTGGGCTCCATGACTGGCACCTCCCAATCTGGCTTCCGCGGCGCGGAAGGCTCCGCAAGCCCGACTGCCGCCCGCGGGCCCGCTCAATCGGCCTCTCCCCCCACCGCCCGCCGCTCCCGCTTGCGGGCTCCCGCCCGCTTCTTCTCCGCGAGGCGCCGCTCACGGGCGCCCTGCGTTTCGCGGGTGGGCCGTCGGGTCTTGGGGGCCCGGAGGCTCCCCGCCACCAGGACCGCCACCTTGTTCCGGGCATCTTCCAGGTTCCGGCCCTGGTCGCGGGTCTTCTGGCTGGTGACGAGGAGCCGCCCGTCAGCATCCCGCCGGCGGGCCGCTGCCTCTTCTAGCCGGCGCCGGGCCGCCTCGTCGAGGCCCTGCACCTGCTCGAGGTCGACCCGCAGCTCCACCTTGGAAGCCACCTTGTTGACGTTCTGGCCCCCGGGGCCGGAGGAGCGCACCATGCGGAGGGTGAGGGCGCGGGCGGGGACGACGACGGTGGAGGTCACGTAGATGGGCGCGGGCATGGAATCAGCGCTCTCGATCCCCGGCCAACCTAGCCCTCCCTGGGGACCCCCGTCAAGCTTGGGCTCCCGCCTCCTCCCGGGCCGATGCTAGACTCTCCTGTTCTTCTCGGACCCTCCCCGTGTCGAGGGTCCCCGGAGGTCGATTGGAGGCGAACCTCACCCCGAGTCTACTGGCCCTTCTCATCCAGACGGTGGGTATCTCTCTCATCGCCGTCCTTTCTTTCTTCCTGAGCCGGTCGATTGACCGGGTCTACCTGAACTACTGGTGGAGGGCGTGGACCTGCCTGGCCGCGGCCCTCACCGCGCTGTTTCTGAACTTCCGGCTGGAGTCGGCTCGGCTCCTCCTGGAGCCCCTTTACTTCCTGGGCGAGTACGCTTTTGCTTACTTGCTCATTGCGGGCTGCCGGAACTACGCCACGGGAGCTCTCCTCAAGCCCCGTCACCTGTCGGCCCTGATCCCCGGGCTCCTTCTCGCCATCCTTCTTCCCTGGAGCCATCCCGATTTCTCGGGCCGTTTCATCGGCCACTCGGCCATCCTGGCCGGGTTGTTCGGCGTCGCCTTCTGGCAGTTGCAGCGGGGGCGCCCCCACCGCGAAGGTACGGGACTGCGCATCACGTCCGTGGCCCTGGTGGTCTTGGCTCTGAACTTCCTCTCCTACGTGCCCGTGCTCTGGTACTCCCTGGCCAACCGGGTGCAGCTCTTCTCGATCTATAGCTCCTACACGTCCCTCTTCGACCTGATCTTGGAGACGCTGTTGGGCTTCGGGACCGTCATCCTCGTCATGGAGGACGTGAATCAGGAGGCGCAGGAGGCCAACCGCGAGCTGCGGTTGGCCCGGGACCGAATGGAGAGCCAGGCTCGACTGGACCCCCTCACCGAGTCGCTGAACCGCCACGCCTTCTACTCTCTGGTGGAGGACAACCGCCTGTCCCCGGAAGCCGCCCCCGGCGGCTGCGTCGCGGTGGTGGACATCGACTCCCTAAAACCCATCAACGACGCCCTCGGCCACGCCGCGGGCGACGCCGTCATCCGGGCGGTGAGCGGCGCCATCCGCCGGCTGGTCCGCGCCGACGACCTGTTGTTCCGCTGGGGCGGGGACGAGTTTCTGATCGTTCTCTTCGGGGTCTCGGAGGAGGAAACCCGCCGGCGCCTGGAGGGACTCGATCCCGCCCTCGCCGGGCTGGCCGTCCCCGGCCTGGCGGAGCCCATCAGCGTCACCGTTTCCTGGGGGATCGCCTCCTTCTCGACCCCGGCCGCCCTGGAGCGGGCCATCGAGCGGGCCGACGACGCCATGTACTGGCGCAAGAAGGCGCGGCGCGAGATCAAAGTGTGACGGAGGGGCCTGAGGGGCGGCATGCGGGCCATGATCTTGGAAGAACCGGGTCGGCCGCTGAGGGAAGCGGACATTCCCTCCCCAATCCCGGGGCCGGGCCAGGTCCTCTTGCGCGTCCGGGCGTGCGGCGTGTGCCGCACGGATCTCCACGTCGTGGATGGGGAGCTCCCGCAACGGAAGCGGCCCCTCGTCCCCGGCCACCAGATCGTGGGCGTGGTGGAGCGCACGGGGGAAGGGGTCACGGGCCTCGCCGTGGGCGACCGCGTGGGCGTCCCCTGGCTTGGCTGGACCTGCGGTAAGTGCCGCCACTGCCGGGCCGGCCGGGAGAATCTATGCGACGCCGCTCGCTTCACGGGGTATGACATCGACGGCGGCTACGCGGAGCAGGTGGCCGCGGATGCCCGCTACTGCTTCGCGCTCGGGGCCGACGATCCGGACCTCAGGCTCGCGCCTCTCCTCTGCGCGGGTCTCATCGGCTACCGCTCGCTCCTCCTCGCCGGCGGAGGCGAGCGGCTGGGCCTCTACGGTTTCGGGGCCGCCGCCCACATCGTCATTCAAGTGGCCCGCCACCAGGGCCGCCGGGTTTATGCCTTTACCCGGGAGGGGGACCGCCCGGGCCAGGACTTCGCGCGGAGCCTGGGCGCGGTCTGGGCCGGCGACGCGGGCGCTAGGCCCCCCGAGCCCCTCGACGCGGCCATCATCTTCGCCCCCGCGGGGGAGCTGGTGCCGGCGGCCCTGCGCGCGGTGGATAAGGGGGGAACCGTCGTCTGCGCCGGCATCCACATGAGCGATATCCCCT
>DATMQU010000340.1:0-7574 GCA_035566715.1 Vicinamibacteria bacterium | reverse complement strand
CTCCCTTGCCCAGTGTCGCCCTGGCCAGCGCGGCACCCAGCCTCTGGCTGCTCCTCCAGGCATTCGCGAGCGGCTGCACGGCCATGACCGGGGTTGAAGCGGTGAGCAATGGCGTGAAGGCCTTTCGGGAGCCCGTGGTTCAAACCGCCAGACGGACTCTCACCATCATCATCGCGCTCCTGATTGTCCTCCTCGCCGGCATTGCCTACCTCATTCCCGCCTACGGGATCGCCGCGACCGACCCTGGTCAACCCGGATATCAGAGCGTCCTCTCCATGGTCCTGAGCGCGGTCGCGGGAAAAGGCGTCTTCTATTACGTCTCGATTGGCTCGATCCTGATGGTCCTGGCGCTCTCCGCCAACACGGCCTTCGCAGACTTTCCGCGTCTGTGCCGGGCGGTTGCCCAGAATAACTGTCTCCCCCACTCCTTCGCGACCAGGGGCCGACGGCTCGTCTACTCTCAGGGAATCTACGTGCTCGCGGGACTCTCCGGTCTGATCCTGATTCTGTTCGGCGGAGTGACCGATCGGCTGATTCCGCTCTTTGCGGTGGGTGCGTTCCTGGCCTTCACCCTCTCCCAGGCCGGCATGGTCGGACACTGGAGACGGGTGGGAGGCAAGGGTGCCGCGCGCAGCATCGCGGTGAATGGCCTGGGCGCAGCGGCTACCGGCGTGACCGTGGTCGTGGTCCTGGTGGCCAAGTTCGCGGAAGGGGCGTGGATAACGATGCTCCTGATCCCCGGGCTGGTGGTGCTAATGGGGGCGGTGCGCCGTCACTATCACCGGGTCTTCCTGGAGACGCGCTGCCCGAGCCCGCTTGAACTCCACGACCTCACCCCTCCCCTCATCCTCGTACCGATCGGCAGTTGGAGCAACATCGTGAAGAAAGCGCTCCGCGTGGCCCTGGAGATTTCGCCCCGGGTCCGAGCGCTGCACGTGGATTGTGGTGAGGCAACGTCTACCCTTCGCCAGCAGTGGTCCGAGCTCGTCGAAAAGCCGGCGCGCGAGGCTGGATTGCCGGCGCCGGAGCTCGTCGTGCTGACATCCCGCTATCGCTTCGTGCTGGCCCCCATCGTGGACTACGTTCTGGAGGCCGAGCGTACGTGTCCGACCCAGGAGCTGGCGGTCCTCATCCCGGAATTGGTCGAGCGCCACTGGTATCACCATTTGCTGCACAACAAGCGGGCGGCCGTCCTCAAGACCCTCTTGCTCCTCAAGGGCAACAAGAGAATCGTCGTCATCAACGTTCCCTGGTATCTGGCCACCTGAGATCTGGGCTCACGCGTCCGGGCCCCGCCACCCGCAAGACCCCGGAGAGCCGTGGTCAGGACGCGCCCGCGCCCTTTCGCTGCGCCGGCCGGTATCCGAAGCGGTATCCCACGATGGCCTTGAGGATCAGGCGATCGGTGCTGGAGGTCATACCGACTCCCACACCGAAGTTCAGCTCCCAGCGTTCCGACACGTTGAGGTCGATGGTCGGGAAGATCTGGTGCTGCTGCGCCGACAGAGGGTCGAACCCCGTCAGCGGCCCCCATGCCCCGTAGTACTCCACGCCACCGGCAATCTTTGGCGTGAAGTCATAGCTCACCTTGAAGTTGGGAGAGAACTCGAGACCCTTACCCGAGGACATGCCGTGGAACGAGTGGTCTAGGGTTGGATTGAAGGACAGGTACCAGGGCCCGAGCTTTCGATCCACGATCGGCCTGATCTCGAGCGTCCATGTGTCCGCCGAGAACTCCCTCCGTTGGTATCCCACTTCGAAGGAGAGGCTCACGCCCACGGGCCAATGCCAGCTCTCCGGAGCGCGCAGGCGGGGGCGGATATGGTCGCCCACCCAGCTCCAACCGTCCCCCTCCCGTGCGCTCGTGAAGACGTAAAAGCCCACTTCGAACCAAGGGGTAAGCCCCCGCGTGATCTCGAGCGTCTCGTGGAAGGCGTGGCGGGTCGGAAGAACCCCATCCGTCGTGCTCCTGGATCCGTTCGCGGTGAAGTTGCTGTGCAGCTCGACCATCGTCTGCCCCGGCGGGACGGTATCGTACGAGTAGACCTGGATCTCGTAGTTGTCCTGGGCCGAGACCCGGGCGGGCAGGAAGACGACCGATGCCAAAACGAGAGCGACGCGCATGGCAACCGCCATTCTGCAACAGCTTCGGTCAGGAGTCCGCCCATTGATGAACCCGGGCCTGGATGGGCGGAGACCCGACCGACCCGGCGCGGCTACCAGAGAGCGCTGGGCTTCGCGGGTTCCAAGCAGCGCGGATCCTCTATTCCCGCCCGGTTCACCAGCGTGGAGACGGTGTAGCTCTCCAGGAGCTCTTCCGGGAGGACCTGCAGCCCCGCGAAGATATCGCGGCCCTCCCGCGGCGAACCGTCGAGCCAGCGCCCGTATGATGCGGGGTCGAGGATCAGCGGCATCCGGTCATGGATGGGCTTGACGACGCCGTTCGCGCTTGTCGTGAGCACCAGACAGGACTCGAGCGGATCCTGATCCCCGCTCTCCAGCCGATCCCAGAGGCCCGCGACGCCAAACACGCGGCCATCCCGCCGCCTGACGTTGAAGGGCTGACGCGCCTTTCCCACCCGCTTCCACTCATAGAAGCCGGTGAAGGGGACGATGCACCGCCGTTCGCGGAGCGTGCCCCTCATCGCGCCCTTGGCTGCGCTCTCCTTGCGCAGATTGATGGGCGCCCGGGCGTCTTCCGTGCCGGAACGGACGAGACCCCAGCGCAAGAACACGGCCTCCCGATCTCCCGCGGGCGCCCGGATGGTCAGGATGGGCTCCGTGGGAGCGATGTTGTAGCGGGGAGAGAGCGCAGGAGCGGCGCTGAGGCCGAACGCCTCCTCAATCTCCGCGGGCGAGGCAGTAAGGCTTGCGCGCCCGCACATCTAGTCGATCCTGTGATATTGGCTTGACATACATTGTAAGCTCGGCATAACCGAGCGCACGAGAGGCAGCCGCATGAAAGCCAGCGAAGGCTTTGAAGCCAAGACGTACCACAAGGCTGACGTGCGCTTAATTCCCTTCCTCTTCCTCTGCTACATCCTGGCGTATCTCGACCGGGTAAACGTTGGCTTCGCCAAGCTGCAGATGCTCAAAGATCTGTCTATGAGCGATGCCGCCTTTGCCTCCGGCGCCGGCATCTTCTTCATAGGTTATTTCTTCTTTGAGGTCCCGAGCAACGTGCTCTTGAAGAAATTTGGCGCACGCATGTGGATTGCCCGGATCATGATCTCGTGGGGCGTCGTGTCCGCGTGCATGATCTTTTCAAAGGGCGAGTGGTCCTTTTATGCCCTGCGCTTCATCCTCGGCATCGCCGAAGCCGGCTTCTTCCCGGGCGTCATCTTCTATCTGACCCTGTGGTATCCGTCCAGACTCCGCTCGACACGAACCGCCTGGTTTGTAGCCGCGATCGCGGTGTCGGGAGTCATCGGCAATCCGATATCGGGCTGGATCATGGATACCCTCTCCGGCGCGATGAACTTGAGCGGCTGGCAGTGGCTATTCTTGGCTGAAGGCATCCCCTCCGTCATCGTCGGCTTTTGGGTGATCTACTATCTCGACAGCAGCATCGCGGAGGCGAACTGGCTCACGGCCGAAGAAAAAGCGCTGCTGGAAGCCAACCTTGTGGCCGAGGACCTGCACAAGACGGAGCATCGGCTGATCGACGCCTTCAAGAGCGGGAAGGTATGGGTGTTGTGCGCGATCTACTTCACGCTGATGATCGGCTTGTACGGTATCGCCTTCTGGTTGCCGACGATTGTGAAGGGATTCGGTACGAAGGGGTACTTGGGGGTGGGTCTGATCACCGCCATACCTTACGCGGTGGCCGTTGTCGGTATGGTTATTCTAAGCAATCATTCCGATAAGAGCGGCGAGCGGCGACTGCACTACGTTGCGAACGTCAGTGCAGGAGCCCTGGGGCTGATCCTGAGCGGGATCTTTGCCTCGACCCCAGGGCTCGCCATCGTGTTTCTGTCCATCGGTACTCTTGGGGTCATCGGATCCATGCCGTTGTTCTGGCCCCTGCCGTCTGCATTCCTGGCCGGGACGGCCGCCGCTGCGGGTATCGGCATTGTGAACTCGGTCGGTAACTTGGGCGGCTACCTCGGACCCAATATCCCGATTTGGGCGAAGCTTGCTTCTTCCGACCCATCAGCCGGCCTGTACATCATTGCTGGGATTTTGTTGATCGGGGCTCTCTTGACGTATTTCTTCATACCAGCGACTCTTCGCGTCCGAGTTGGTGGTCCCATTCTTGAAAAGGTCGGGGCGTAATCGACCTCGAAAATCGAACGCCACGCAGTCCTTCTCCGGTTTAGGGCGCTCCTTCCTCAGTGTTTTGTGGACCTAGCGCTTCGCCTTCACCAGACCATCGACCGAAATGGTGTCCTCCTCACGCGGGAGCACGAGCACGACGGTGAGGAGAGCGAGCCTCGGGATCACGTGGGTGTGGAACTCGTAGAGCGGTTTCTTCAGTAGATGACCGAAGGTCACGAGAACGAGGACCCCTCCCAAGCACAGCAGGGCGGGTCGAGTTCGGAACCCCACTAGGACCAGGAGTCCCGCCACGAGCTCGACCACCGGAACGATCGTTCCCGTCAGCCAAAGGGACCACACGGGGAGAAACGTGTCGGCATAGGGCTCAACGAAGTAGTGGCGCGCATGGCCGAAGGGAGTCATCTCGAAACATTTGTAGACCCCCGCCATGAAGAAGATCAGGCCCAGGATCGAGCGGCAGAAGAAAATGGCCCACGCCCGGTCCGTGAATCGCCTCAAGAAATCGACCCACGCCGGATTCCCGTACCCCCGGTCTCTCGGGGCTCCGTCATCCGGCCGTCCGCCGGCACCCGGCGACTCCGCGTCAAAGGCTTCCCATTCCCTCTGTTTGAGGATCTGGCCACACTCTTGCGGGCGTGACCCGGATGTCGATGTGGCGAACGCCCAGGGCTCGAAGCTTCTCCATAAGGTGAGAGTGAGGGGGGCGCGTACTCCCTGGAGCCAAAAGCCCCCCTCAACTCGGAGCGCTTTCCAGCTCCGCGCTCGTCGCATCGATCAAGGCCGCCTCGTCCTGCAGGGCCTTTCCGATCCGAGCGATTTCGCCGTCGGCCTCCGCGTAGCGCTTCTGTTCGATCGCCTCCCGCGCACCCGGCATGGTCTTCGCCCCGTACCCGGTATAGACGCCCGGCGCGTAGATCAGGTGCCTGTACCACGACCTTCGCGGCAAGCCCCCTTCCGAGGTTAGCAGTCGCTCGCTCCTGATCAGCAACCCGTTCACGCGCTTGAGGACGTCGCTGGAGAGCCCGTCGCGCACCTGCAGCCGTGCGCTCGCCTTTGCGTAGCGCTCCGCGCTCTGGCGGAGGACCTCCACGGCGTTCTCCAGGGGGGCGAAGTTAAGATGGGGAGGCACGTCTTCTTTCGGAGGGGCGACCGTCGGACGCCGGGGGTCCAGCGTGGCCGAGAAAACCCCCTCGTCGATCTCGCGATTGAGTTCGCCGATCTTGTCCTGCTTATCTTTAAGCAGCGCCTTCAGCTCCTTCAGGTAGGTCTGCATGGTGTCGGCGAAGCCATCGAAGGCGAACGGTAGAAGGTCGGCGTTCGCGAGGCGCAAGACGACCAGCCCGACGGTCTGGGCCAGCGCGCGCCCGTACACGAAGTCCTTGTCGGAGAAGTGCGTGAACCAGTAGAAATCGTCGTAGATCGAGTGGTAGATCCCGCCCTCGGATTCTCCCGTGTAACTCAAGTCCAAGCTCGCCACGCCCAGGTGGTCGATGAAGGCGGTGTAGTCGCTCCCCGAGCCTAGAGGGTTCATGCGCAGGTCGCTGCGCTGGCGGATCTCCTTCCGGTCCTCGGCGTTTCGTGCCGAGCGAAGGGCCTGCGCCTGCAAGCGCTTCCAGACCGAGATTCTTGCCTCCGGGTCCTGCACGTCTCGCGCCACCGCGTTGACCAACGGCTCCAGGGTGTGGGATCCGGACATGGAGAGAAACCCACGGCCGTTGCCGTCCGTGTTGATGTAGGCGACGCCATGCTGCCGGAGCTCTTCGGCGTGGGTCTCAGCCCATTCGGTGGATCCCAGCAGCATCGGCTCCTCGCCGTCCCAAGCGCAATAGACGATCGTGCGCTTCGGTCTCCATCCTTCCCTCAGGAGGCTTCCGATCGCCCGGGCCTCCTCCATCAGGGCGATGAGTCCCGAGATCGGATCTTCGGCGCCGTTCACCCAGGCATCGTGGTGGTTGCCGCGGACGACCCACTGGTCCGGTTGCTCGGCCCCCGGGACTGTAGCCACGACGTCGTAGACCTTCTTGATATCCCAGTTCGAGGCCACCCGAAGGTGAACCTTCGCCGGGCCCGGCCCCACGTGATAGGGAACGGGCAGAGCGCCCCTCCCCTCCCCCGGCGCGATCGGCCCTTTGAGGGCGGCCAGAAGCGGTTCGGCATCACCGTAGGAGAGGGGCAATACCGGGATCTTCGTGATGCTTCTCGCCTCCCCGAGGGGAAGGCGCTTTGCTTCCGGCGTCGCCCCCACGCCCGGTGTGAGGGGATCGCCCGGATTCGAGGAGGGGAAGTCCATCACGCTTCCCCGCTGCACCCCCTCCCTCGGGCGCATCGGCCCCTGGGGGAAGACGTCGTCCTCGAAGTACCCGTCGTCACGCGGGTCGGAGTAGATCAGGCAACCGATGGCGCCGTGCTCCGCCGCCACCTTTGGCTTGATGCCGCGCCATGAGTGGCCGTAGCGAGCGAGGACGATCGCCCCCTTGACCGAAACCCCGAGCCGATCAAGCTGCTCATAGTCTTCGGGGAGACCGTAGTTCACGTACACGAGGGGGCCGGTCACGTCGCCATCGACCGAGTACGCGTTGTACGTCGGGAGCTGCTCGGCCTTCTGGCTACTCGTCGGATCGGCCGGGAGTGCCGGCTCTTCCAGCTTCGCCTTGAAAGGCGTCGGCTCCAGCATCTCGACTAGCCGCTGCTTCGGCGTCGGGAAGAGGACATCGAAGGTCTCGATCTTTGCCTCCAGGCCCCACTCCCTGAACCTCGCCAGGATCCACTCGGCATTGTCCTTGTCGTACGCCGACCCCACGTGGTGTGGGCGCGCGCTCAGGCGCCGCATGGTCTCCCGCATGTTGTCGGGGCTCGGGCTGGCCAGGAACTTGCTTTCCCACCCTCGCTCCACGCGGGCGTTCGCGGGTGCGAAGCCTGTCAGCGTTGGTTCATCGCCTCCGGAGGAGGCAGCCAGGCTGAAAAGCAGGGCAATGACGGAAGAAAGGCGCAATGGACCCATGGTTCCCCTTCGTGCGATGTGGCTGAAAAATCGGATGGTTGGCGCGTCGAGATCTCCAAGGCTCGCAGTATGGGCTCTTCCTCGCTCGCATCGCAGGATGCAGTCCATGCCCCTGCCGCCGCAAAGAAGATTGGCGCAGTATATAGCCAGTCATTGGGCATCCTGAGTCGCCCACATGACGGGCGCTACGGCCAGGAGGGCCGGAAGTAAAAGCCGTGGAGCGTCAAGACCCCCCGCCGACGCCTTGGCGTACGCCGCGGAAGCGTGAACGGCAGGCGGGGGGTCCGATCCCGAG
>DATMQU010000339.1:0-5823 GCA_035566715.1 Vicinamibacteria bacterium | reverse complement strand
CCTGAGACCCTGGGCCCGGATGACGGCATCGCCTTCGCCCTGAACCGCATGATCGTGCGCGGTTTCCGCAACATCCCCATCGTGGATGAGGCGGGGGTCCCCCTGGCCGTTCTCTCCCTGCGTGATCTGGCCGCCTTCATCGTCTCCCTTCTGCCCGGGCGCGTGCTCAACCTGCCTCCGGAGCCAGGGCTGGAAGCCCGCTCCAAGGACGGAGGCTAAGGGGGAGGCAGGAGGGCCACGATCCGGAGGGGGCCGCCGGACCCCCCCGCGATCTTCATGGGCAGCGCCACGATCCAGGCTCCCCGCTCGGGCAGCTCCTCGAGCCCGGCCAAGTTCTCCAGCCCGGGAACCCCGGCCGCGGCCGTGACCTGGTGAACGATGAAGTCCGTGGAGGGGCCGTGGTCGATGCTGGCCGTGTCCACGCCCAGGGCCCCGACCTTGCGGCGCTCGACCAGCAGCCGGGCCGCCTCCTCTCCGTAGGAGGGGAAGTGGAGGTGGGAGGCGTCGCCGGGCGTGTCGTCCCCAAGGTAGCGGCGCCGGTCCGGCCAGCGCGCGCTCCAGCCCGTGCGCAAGAGCACGATGCTCCCCGCGGGGATGGGGCCGTTCCGGCTCTCCCAGGCCAGGACCTCGGCGACCGTGAGCCGGTGGTCCGGATCCGCGGCCGCCGGCCGGCTCACGTCCACGACCAGGCCGGGGGCGATGAGCTGGCGCGGAGGGACCTGGTCCAGGCTCCGCCCCCCCTCCGCGAAATGCACGGGCGCGTCCATGTGGGTACCGCCGTGCTCGGGGGCGCAGAAGGAGTTCGCGGCGTAAAAGAAGCCGGCCGGGGTCTTACCGCGGTGCAGCTCAGTGAGCTTGAATCCGGACGGGGCCGTGGGCCAGTAAAGGGTCGACGCGTCGTAGGGGTGGGTCAAATCCACGACGCGGGCGCGGGCGAGGTCGATCTCCGCGCGCCCAGCCCCCTCGGGGCCGGCCGCCACCAGAGCGGCCACGAAGACCACGACCAGACCCGCTACGCCGTCCTTGAGCCTCATGGACACCTCCCGCCCGGTTTCGCGCGCGTTTCTCACGCGCGGTTGGCCCCGGGATGATCGCGCTCCTCCCGGGCTAGGTCCCGAATTCTAAGTCCGATTCGGGCCGAGGCGCCGAGGATGACGGCCGCCCGTCTCCGCCTACCGACCACCGCACGAGAGCGGGCGAGGAGACCTCCGCGGCTCGGGCCCGCCCGCGGGGCCTGTCCGTGAGGGCACCGCTTCCCGGGGAGGGGCAGCGCGCCCCGGCGCCCCCGCTCAGCGCGACCAGTAGCGGCGGTAGTAGTGGTCGGGCCCCGCGATCTGCGGGGGCTTGGGGGCCCTTCGGAAGGCGGCTTCGATGCGCTGGCCCAGGCGGTCTGGGTGCTCGAGGGCGTCGAAGAGCGCACCCACTGCGAAGAGAGTGACGACGGCTCCCGCCGCCACGATGAAGGGGACGGCAACGATGAACAGGAACTGAAGGAAGGGCACTATTCTTTCGCTCACTGGATGCGCATCCGGCCTTGAAAGCCGTCCTCGTAGGAGTGGTAGAACTGCAAGCTGTCCTCGGGGTAGCGCCAGCAGTAGTAGCCGGAGCCGTTGTCGAAGTCCACGAGCCAGATGCCCTTGGCTTCCAGCCCCTCCTTACCCAGCGTGCGCGCCCAGGCCAGGACGATCTCCTCGATCCGGGTCCGGACTTCCGGTTGGGACCCCTCGCTGGCCAGGGCCTCGACCTGGTTGTGAGCTTCCTCGGTCACGCGCCGGACCTCCGGCAAGAGCGCGACCGCCTGCTCGTACGAGAAGATCTTCTTCTCCGCCAGGTGTCCGTTGGTCATGCTTTGGAGCGGGAGGGCGCCGCCCTGCTCAGCCCGCCGCCGGGATTATACCAGAGCACCAGGGGAGCGGGGCGCGCGGCGGCCGGGACCGGCCATCACGACCGTCCGCCCCGGTGGTAGGATGACTCCGGCTCACGCGCCCGGAGTGAATGATGTCCGACGTTCCCTTGCGCCTCGCTTCGCTGATGGTCCTGGGGGGCGCCCTCCACGGGAAACAGCTCGACCTGGAGGACCTCGTCGACGAGATCCTGATCGGCTCCGACCCCGACTGCCGTCTTCACGTGGACATGCCGGGCGTGAGCCCCATCCACGCCCGGGTCTGGGTGGACCTCGAAGGCGCCGTCCTCCATGACACTCACAGCCCGCGTGGGCTCTATGTGAACTTCGAACGGGTGGAGGGCAAGGCGAACCTCCAGGACGGCGACATGATCTGGCTGGGGCCGCCGCAGGAACCGGGCAGCGTCATGATTCAATGCCACTTCGAAGAGCGGAGGGCCGATGGGGCGGACACGCTGCCCGAGGTCGAGGAGCCCGTGACCAGCGTCGAGGAGCCCTTGACCACCGTCGACGAGCCGCTGGGAGTGCTCCCCGAGCCGGCCGCGGAGCGCGCGCCTTCCCCGTCCCCGGCGCCGGGACTCGACGAGTTCTTGATCATGGAGGCGCCGCCCGTGCCTCCCGCACCCCCCGCGCCGCCCGCCGAGACCGAGTTCGTGGTGTCGGGCTTCGAGGCCGAGTGGCCGGAAGTCCGGACGGGCCCCGCCGCCCCTCCCCCCGAGTCCGCAAAGCACTTGGCGGCCACCGCTTTCGTGGGTGGCGGGGGCGATGATCCCTTCTTCGTGGAGGACTCCCCGCCACCACCCGAGCCGCCACCCGCTCCCGCGGACGTGGGCTTCTTCTTTGACGACTCCTTTCCCGCGCCCCCCGCGGGGGAGAAAAAGCCCGCGGCCCCCGCGGAGCCCGCGCCCGCCCCGTCCGACCCCGTGGTGGGGGAGAGCCTGTCGTTCGAGTCCGAGGAGGTCTTCTTCGGCGAGCTGGCGGAGCCCGCCCCCCTCTCTCCGGCCCAGGAGGAGCCCTGGGCCCCGGCCGCGCCCGCCCCCCCCGTGCCCGCTCCGGCCTCCCCGCCCCCGGGGCCCGCCCCCAACCAGCCCGTTTTGCCGACCAAGACCGCTCCCGAGCCCAGACCAGAGGCACCGCCCGCCCCTCCTGCCCGTCCGGCCTCGCCCCCCCGTCCGCCCGCGCCGGTCGCTCCCCCCGCCCGCCCGACCCCGCGCCGGGAGACGCCACCGCCGGCCGCGCGCGCGGAGCGGCCCCTGCCCCCGCGCGGGCGGGCCAAGCCGGCGGGCGGCGGCAGCAAGCTGGCGGGCCTGGCCGCCGTTGCCCTTCTGGTGGTGGCGGGAGGGGGGTTCCTGGCCTGGCGCCAATACGGTGCCGCCCGGCTGGATGCGGTCGAGCCCACCCGCGTCCGCGTCGGGCAGGCGGTGGTCCTCAGAGGCAAGCATTTCTCCCCCGAGCTGCGGGGAAACGAGGTCTTGTTCGGAGACCGGGCGGGAACCGTGGTGAAAGCCGCCGAGGACCGCCTGGAGGTGGAGGTGCCGGAGGTGACGGCCGCGGCCGGCCAGGATGTGCGCCTGCCCGTGCGCGTGCGCGCGGGGAGCGGCGAGTCCCAGCCGATCGAGATCAGCATCTACCAAGGGCCCACGCTCCACGGGATCTCGCCCGACGTGGCCATGCCCGGCGAGGAGGTGGTCGTGGCGGGAGTGGGCTGGGGCGCGGGGCCGGCCGTCCGCTTCGGCGCGCTGCCCGCGGAGGTCCTGGACACCAAGGAGACCGCGATCCGCGTGCGCGTGCCCCCCGTGCCGGGCGGGCCCGGAACCTCGGCCCCGGTGGTCGTGGTCATGGGGGCGGCCGAATCCAACCCCGCCCCCTTCTTCGTCGGGCACGTGCCCCTCGTCATCCAGGCGGAGCCGCGGACGGTCGCCCCCGGCGACCTCGTGGTCCTGAGCGGCCGCAGCTTCCAGCGCGACCGCGCCCGCAACAACGTGCAGATCGGGGGGGCCCGCGCGCTGGTGCTCACCGCCTCCGACGCCGAGCTCAAGGTGGTGGTCCCTCGCCTCGCGGGCGGCGGGGGAGAGCGGGTGCTGGAGGTCCGCGTGCCGGGCTCGGAGTACGTGGGCCGGATCACCCTGACCGCCGCCCCCGCTCCGGAAGTGGTGGACCTCCATTTCGTGGCCGAGCCCTTCGACGGCGCCCCCGGCCGGGACCACGCGGTTCTCGCGACCGGCCTGGGGCCCGCCTTCGTCCTGGCCGCCTCGGGGGGCCGCTCCGCCGCCGAGCGGGCGGTGGAAGCGGAGCGTCGCTTGAACGACGCGGCCTCGTCCATCAAGGCCTCCCGCGACATGACCTTCGAGGTGCGCCAGCAGGATGCGGGGCCGGCCCTGGCCCTGGCCGGCCGTCCCGAGCTGCTGCTCGAGGTGACGGAGGAGGACGCGGCGGCCTACAACGAGGACTGGACCGGCCTCAAGGGCCGGGGGGGGGCTGTCTCCCCGGCCCGCCTGGCCCGATGGTGGGAGGCGGTGGCGCGCGACCTCGTCCTCATGCTGGTCCGGGGCGAGAAGCCCCAACACGCGGCCACCCTCGCCCCCGAGGGGCGCGTGCTCCAGGAGATCTTCCAAGCCGCCCAGAAGACGGGCCGCGCCGGCATCTCCGCGCAGGTCACGACCAGGCCCGCCCTCCGCGACGGCTTGAGGATCGTAGCCTACCGGGTGCCCCCCTCGGTGGTGGGCCCCGCGGGCGGGGTCGCCCCCAACGCCGCCCCCTCCGCCGCCGGGCCTCCCCCGCTGCAGCTCGAGGGGTCGTGGGTTGGGACGGAGACGGAGGGTGGGATCCCGCGCTACGTGACGGCGGTCTTCCGAAAGGACACCGGAAACCTTTCCTTCGAAGGGACGGTGACCCTGACCGTGCCCCTGATCAGCCTGGAGCAGCCGCAGAAGGACAGCGTGCGCTACAGCCTGATGGTCCGCGGGGGGATGCGCTACTACGTCGGCAAGTGGGACGGCCAGACGGTCACGGGAAGGATCTTCACGGACGCCGAGGGCAAAGAGCCGGTCGGAACCTTCTCCCTCCGGCCCCGCTGACCACAACCGGCCCGAAGGCCCTCACCCCTCGCGCGCACGAAGAGGCCACCCGGGCGGGGACGTCGACTACGCGATCGTCACCTCCTTGCAGAGGTACACGTCCTGGATCGCGTTCAGGAGCTTGACCCCCTCCGCCATGGGCCGCTGGAAGGCCTTGCGGCCGGAGATGAGCCCCATTCCCCCCGCCCGCTTGTTAATGACCGCCGTCTTCACCGCCTCCGCGAAGTCATTCTCGCCGGAAGCGCCGCCCGAGTTGATGAGTCCGGCGCGTCCCATGTAGCAGTTCACGACCTGGTAACGGGTCAGGTCGATGGGGTGGTCGGTGGTCAGCTCGGTGTAGACCCGCTGGTCGATCTTGCCGTAGGGGTTTTCCTTGGTGCTGAGCGCGTTGTAGCCGCCGTTGTTTTCGGGGAGCTTCTGCTTGATGACGTCGGCCTCGATCGTGACCCCTAGGTGGTTGGCCTGCCCGGTGAGGTCCGCAGACAGGTGGTAGTCCTTGTCCTTCTTGAAGGCGCTGTTGCGCAGGTAGCACCAGAGAACGGTCGCCAGGCCCATCCCGTGCGCGATCTCGAACGCCCGGCTCACCTCGGTGATCTGCCGCGAGGACTCCGGGGAGCCGAAGTAGATGGTGGCCCCCACCGCCACCGCTCCCATGTCCCGGGCCTGCTCCACGTTTGCGAAGAAGATCTGGTCGAACCTGTTGGGGTAGGTGAGGAACTCGTTGTGGTTGAACTTCATGATGAAGGGGATCCGGTGGGCGTACTTCCGGGCCACCGCCCCCAGCACCCCGAGGGTGGAGGCCACGGCGTTGCAGCTCCCCTCCAGGGCCAGCTTCACGATGTT
>DATMQU010000338.1:0-6208 GCA_035566715.1 Vicinamibacteria bacterium | reverse complement strand
CGAGCCGTTGACTCGCCGAGAGGATCGCCTCGAACGTCTTGCCGCGCAGGAACTCGAGGGCCATGTAGAGGGTGCCGGCGTCGAGGTCCACACCGACCTCGTAGACCACGACGATCCCCGGGTGTGTCAGGCCGGCCGCGGCCCGAGCTTCCTGCACGAAGCGCGCTTCGAAGGTCTCGCGTTCCTTCTCCGAGACGGCGAAGGCCAGCGAGATCGTCTTGAGGGCTACAGTCCGCTTCAGCGTCGGGTCCCGAGCCTGGTAGACGACGCCCATCGCCCCGCGACCGAGCTCCCGTTGGATCTCGTAACGGCCGATCTTCTTGGGCGGCTCCGCAGTCATGGTGTCAAGAGTCACAAGAGGGTGCAGTTGTCGCCTTGCCGCGGGGTTCCCTTCGAGGGAAGGACGAGCGTCCGGGGTCGAGTGGAGTAAACCCTCAACGGTGTGCGGCCACTGGTCGCTTGACATCGCGGCGCTGTTTCGCTGATGCCCATATACTTCGACTCTCGAAGTTTATTTCATTTTCATCTTGGCTCGTCCTAAGTTACTGTCCTGAAGGCTCTTTGGCTAGAGCCGTCCTACCGGAAGCGCGGAATCCGAAAACCCGAGGGCGAAATAAAGGACTCGGGAATGCGTAAACCGCGCTGTGGGCGGAGGTGCTTCCCCGACGCGGACTATGACAAAGGCGTAGCCACTTCTTTTCTTCCGGGTGTGGCTGCTAGGCCTCCTCCATTTTGGTTGCAGCAGTGGGCCGACCGGTTACGAGCGTGACCGTATAGAGAGCGATTACTCACCAATTGGTGCCGCCCCAGGCGGAGAACCGGAGTGCCGTGGCAGAAGTAACGGCGAGATGCCCGCGCTGCAAGTTGGTCATCACCGCGAGCCCAGACGAGCAGCGCCTCCTCACATGCCCGCAGTGCGGCGCCCGGCTTCGAGCCGCCGCCGACCCGAGCGTCGCGGTGGCGATGCCGAGTGCCGCGTCACCCGGAGTGCCGGCTTCCGCGCCGCCACCCTCGCCCGTCCTGGCAGGTGAACCTACCGCTCCACCCTCCGAGGGTTTGCAAGCGGGGATCCGGGCGTTGCTGAGGGGGCAGGAGGAGGGCCTCAACATCCTCCGCGAGATCCTCGCTATTGTCAGGTCGCGCCCGGCACCCGTCGATGCCGAGGGGCGGGCATCCAGCAGCGACCCCTTCTCGGGCGTGTTCGGCGAGCCCGTTGCGGACGACTCGGCCCCGTCCCACGCGCCGCCACTGCGGAAGCGGCGCCGCCGGAAGGGCGTCCTCATCGTCGACGACGACGATAAAGTGCGGCGGGCCACGGAGGCGGCTTTCGCGACCGCCCAGGTGCCGGTGCGAGCGGTTCCAGACGGCCGCGCAGCTATGGCTGCAATCGCCGCGGAGAAGCCTGACGTCATCATCTTGGAGCTTGGCCTCTCGAATCCAATGACGGGTAGCGACTTGATCAACATGATCAAGGCCACGATGGAGTGGGTGGATATACCCATCGTGCTTTATACCCGCCTGCCCATAGAGAGCCAGAAGGAGGCTCGAACCACCCACGGCGCCGATGACCTGTTTCTGAAGGGCTCTGCCAACGCCGATGGCCTCGTAGCGAGGGCGATCCAGATCTTCCAGAGCGGTGGTTGAAGCATGCAGGGTCCCGGTCCCGCGGTTGGTCCTTGGCTCCCCTTGTCGGCAGCCCTCAAGGTATGCCGCCTGAAGAGCGGGCCCGGTTGGAGCTCCTGCGCTGCAACTGGTGGGCGGTCTTTCACTGGCTTCCCGACCTCTGGCGACGGCGCGGGTAGGAACGCCAAAGTGGCCCGACCTTGTGTCAAGGAAGGCCGTGCCCCCCTCGCGAAACGGCCCACCCTTGGTCGGGCCAGGCTTGCACGGAGAATGCGTAGGCCGTCAAGCGAAGCGCCGACCCAAGCTGACGGGAATGTGCAGGTTGACGTCGCACGTTGGTCTGCGATTGGGTGACGTGCCGCTCATGATCCGTCTTCTCCCTCCGCTCCGCTGTCCCCGCTGTGGGATTCGGGACGTCAAGGCTTCCGGCGTCGTGCCGTGGCTACCCCTGCGACTGCTCGGCTTTCAGTACTATCGGTGCCGTGGCTGCCTCCGGCGCTTCCTCGCTTGGCGAGTGGGGCGAGCAGGGAGTCAATCCAGCGAGGAATGAATAGGGTACGTGAAATCCAAAGACCTATGACCAAGACAGGCTGCCGCATGCCGAGCACCATATCTCGACGCCCTCCTGTGAACAGTAGCAGCCGTACTGCGTCCGTGTACGGGCGTGGTCCGCACGCTCCGGGTTGCGGAGCCCTCGGTCGCTCATCCCTGACCGAGACGAGCGGCCGGCTCTTTGCAGGGGCCTTGGTTTCCGGGGACAGGGCGCGGGGGACGAGAGCCCCTTAGCGGCGGCGGGTCTTGCTGCGGGCGGAGGTGCTCCCCCGGGGCAAGACGCGGGACCAGCCAGAGGGAAGCTCGGCGACCGCCGCGTGGAGGCGCCCGATCAGCCCGTCGACGAGCCCGGTGACGTCGCCCGTCTCGTGGTCGTACCAGGCGTTGAACGCGGTGTCGTGCAGCGCCCGCGTGACGAAGGCCAGGAGCATCGGTGTGTTGTCGCGTGGCCCCGACCGGAGGCGCGCGGCCATGAGGGCGGCGATCCGCTCCTCCAGGCGACTGCGGCGCTCCATCATCGCTCGCCGGAGCGGGCTCTTCTCGCGCAGAACGCGGATCACCCAGCGAGTGAACTCGGCGTCCTCGATCCCCGCGCGGACGGCTGGGATGAGTGCGTTGCGGATCGCGAGGAGAGGCGGCTCACCGGGAGGGCGCTCGGCGAGCTCGGCATAGAGCCGTTCGCCCCACCTTTCGGAGCGCTCGACCAGAACGTCCTCCTTGGACTCGTAGTAGCGGAAGAAGGTCCGGCGGGACACACCCGCGGCGTGTGCGATCTGCTCGACGGTCGTGCGCTCGAAGCCGCGCGAGAGAAAGAGCCCCTCGGCGGCGGAGGCGAGGGCCACCCGGAAAGCCTCGCGCTTCCTCCGGCGGAGGGCGGTGGGCAGCGGCGGCACGGCCCGGGCGAACGGCCTCGCCTTCCGCTCGTGGCGCCTTGAATCTGGCCTCGCCATGGCGCCCATCATATTCCATGGTGTTGACAGTGGCACTGAGTGCCAATAGTATGCGGGCGCTTGGGCCGGCCCCCAGTAAACCCGGCTGTCGCGCCTCGTGGAGGGGCGGGTTTTGCGCGTGTCGCGGCGGCACGAGCGGGCCTCCGGCTCGATCGTTTGACGGGACGGCTCGAGAGAGGCCGAAGGCCCTTCTGCTCTGTCGGGGCGCCGACGGTCAGGGAAGAGTCACGATGAACCATTTTCGTCTGCTGCTGGCCGTGGGCGCGTGCGTTGGCCTGGCGGTGCCAGTCTGGACCCAGAGCGCGGCCGCGAAAGCGGGCGCGCGGCCCTCTGCCGATGCGCCCAGACCGCTGCCATACCTAAATCCCGCGCTGAGCGTCGACGAGCGCGTCCTCGACCTTATCTCGCGTATGACTCTCGAGGACAAAGTCGGCCAGCTCCTGATGCTCGACGCCCGGGGCGAGGACCTGTCGTTCGTGAACACTCGTCAGCCCGGCGCGCTGCTCCACGTCCTCGGCGCAAAGATCGCCGTCGCGATGGACCTCGCCGCGAAGAACCGCCTCGCCATCCCGCTCCTCGTCGGGGAGGACGGGATCCACGGCCACTCCTTCTGGAAGGACGCGAACATCTTCCCCACCCAGCTCGCAATGGCGGCGAGCTGGAGCCCTGACCTGCTCGAGCGAATGGGCCGGGTCACCGCCGAGGAGATGGCTCCGACTGGCATCCACGAGACTTTCTCGCCGGTGCTCTGCCTGACCCGAGACCTGCGCTGGGGGCGGACCGGCGAGACCTTCGGCGAGGACCCGTACTTAATCGGGGAGCTCGGAGCCGCCCTGATCCGCGGTTACCAGGGCAAGGGGCTCGACGATCCGACCGCCGTGCTTGCGACCGCCAAGCACTACGCCGGCTACTCCGAGACGCAAGGCGGGCGGGATGCCTCGGAGGCGGACACCTCCAGGCGGAAGCTGAGAAGCTACTTCCTCCCGCCGTTCGAGCGCGCTGCCCGCGCGGGGGCCATGATGTTCATGACGGGCTACCAGTCGATGGACGGCGTGCCTTCGACGGCCAACAAGTGGCTCCTCCGGGACGTGCTTAAGGACGAGTGGGGTTTCAAGGGCGTCCTCGTCACCGACTGGGACAACGTCGGACGCCTCGTCCACGAGCAGAAGGTGGCTAAGACCTACGCCGACGCCGCGATCATGGCCGTGCGCGCCGGCAACGACCTCATCATGACGACGCCTCAGTTCTACGAGGGTGCGATCGAGGCCGTGAAGAGCGGCCGGATGAAAGAGTCGGAGATCGACGAGCCCTTGAAGCGCATTCTGGGTCTCAAGTTCCGGATGGGCCTGTTCGAGAACCCGCGGCGGCCCGACCTCCAAAAAGCTGCCGTCGAGGTCGCTCGGAAGGACCACCGCGCGGCGGTCCTCGACGCCGCGCGAGAGAGCCTTGTGCTGCTCCAGAACGACGGCGTGCTGCCCCTCGACGCCTCCAGGGTGAAGTCGATCGCGGTGATCGGACCGAACGCGGACGACGACCTCCAGCAACTCGGCGACTGGTCGCTCGGCTCCCCGCAGCACCCGCCGGAGGCCGGTAAGCATCCACGGGACAAGACGGTGACGGTGCTCGACGGCATCAAGGCGGCGGCCCCGCCAGGGACGAGCGTCCGCTACGAGAAGGGCTGCGCGATCAACAGCGGGGACCTGTCCGGGCTACCCGGCGCGGTCGCCGCCGCCCGGGCCTCGGACGCGGTCGTCGCCGTGGTCGGCGACCACCTCGACTTCATCGGTGAGGAGAAGAGCACGGCGACGCTCGAGATGCAGGGCGGCCAGGTGGCTCTCCTCGACGCCCTCCAGAAGACGGGCAAGCCGATGATCGTGGTGCTCGTGAACAGCAAGCCCCTCGTCTTGCCGCCTGCCGTGAAGAGCGCCCGGGCGATCCTCGAAGCGTTCAACCCCGGCATGGAGGGCGGGCGGGCCATCGCCGAGGCCGTGTTCGGCCAGATGAACCCCTCGGGCAAGCTCACGATCTCTTTCCCGGTGCACGTGGGCCAGCAGCCGGTGTTCTACAACCAGGTGCGCGGACAGCACGGCAGCCGTTACGCGGACCTCACCGAGGAGCCGCTCTTTCCGTTCGGGCACGGACTGAGCTACACGGAGTACCGCTACAGCAACGTGCAGCTGGCCTCGAACGCCCTCGCCCGCGGCCAGGCCGCCACGGTCTCGGTCGACGTCCTGAACGCCGGAAAGCGCGCGGGCGACGAGATCGTCCAGGTGTACGTGAGCGACGTGGTCACCTCGGTGACCTGGGTGAACAAGGCGCTCAAGGGGTTCGCTCGGGTGCACCTCGAGCCGGGGGAGAAGAAAACGGTGACCGTGAGGCTGCCCTGGGACTCCTTTGAGCTCGTCGACGCCGACGGAAAGTACGTCGTCGAGCCCGGGGACTTCGAGATCCTCGTGGGCCCGTCGTCGCGCGACCGCGACCTTCTGAAGGCGACGCTCCGCGCCGAGTAGGAGGTGGCGCTCGCGTGCTTGGGTCGCCCGGGAGGCCAGACTGTGGTGGCGGCCTCCCGTCGGGCCCCCGCTGGCCCGAGGTCCAGAAAGAGGATCAGGAGCGATTCTCGCCGTCGTCGCAGAGGGCCAAGGGTGGTCGGGAGAGGCCGAGTGGGTTTAGCGACGCCCTTTGCGCCTGAGGAGGTCTGCTCATGAACGCGAGGCGTCGCCCGGTAGTCTCCGCAGCTGTGGCCGGCCTGCTCCTGGCGCTCTTCCTGCAGCTCACCCTCGCGGCCTCCCGTAACTCGGCGACCTTCGACGAGCCGGCCCACATCTACGCCGGATACCTGCAGTGGGCTCACGGGTTCTACACCCTGAATCCGCCCCTCACGAGGTATCTGCTTGCGGCTCCCCTCCTCGGCATGAAGTTGAAGGAGCCCTCGATTCAGAACCGCCCCCTCCGGATGCACGAGATGGTGGGCGGACGGGAGTTCGTCTTCCAGGAGGGAGCCGGGGAGGTCCTCTTCCGGAGCCGAATGGCCGTGGTGGGACTCGGTCTCTTCACGGCGCTCCTCGTCTTCTGGGCGACCAAGG
>DATMQU010000337.1:0-6102 GCA_035566715.1 Vicinamibacteria bacterium | reverse complement strand
CTATGACCTCGCCGCGTCCAACCGGCTCTGCAGCGCCGTGGGCGGAGACTATTACGACTTTCTCCTCGACCGCGGCCAGCTTCTCCTCGCCCTGGGGGACGTCTCTGGCAAGGGCACGGCCGCCGCTCTCCTGATGGCCATGCTGCGGGCGGCCGTGCGAGCCCACTGGACGGAGGGCGCTCCTGCGGCGAGCTTGGCTCGTGCCAACGTCACCCTTTGCGAGACGACCCCCGAGAACCGTTACGCGAGCATGTTCTTGGGCAGGCTCGATCCCGCCGGCGGCCAGCTCACGTTCGTCAACGCCGGACACTATCCGCCCGTGATTGTCCGGGCGGACGGTCGGGTCCTGAGCCTTGGCGAGGGAGGACCGGTGCTCGGGGTCCTCCCAACGGCGGCTTATGCCAATAACACTTGCACCCTCGGTTTGGGAGACGCTCTCGTGGTCTTCTCTGATGGCATCGCCGAGGCCCGGAACGCGGGTGAAGCGGAGTTCGGGCAAGAGGGAGTGGCGGCCGTTACTGTCCGAGAACGCGGCCGGGAAGCGCGGGCCCTGGCCGACGCGATCCTTGATCAGGTGGGCCGCCACCTGGGCGCGGGCAGGGCCATCGACGACCAGACATTGATTGTTGTAAAGCGGCGCTGAGCCACCGGGCTCGCGGTCGCGGCTAGCCGATCGCTTCGACCCGATATTCCAGAGCGATGACCAAGGCGCCGTCCGGCTCCTGCCTGACCGCGCTCGGCGCCGAGACGAAGCCATCCGAGCCGCAGTGGGGACAAGACAAATAGATCGGCAGCCGTGTCCCGTCCGAGGGATGTTGGCTCACCAAGGCAAACATCTTGCCGCAAGCGTCACAGCGGTGCTCAGTCCTTTGCTTCGCCGTCAGGTCCATGCCGCCTAGACTGAAGTGCAACTCCCGTGCCCGGTCCTGTCTTGCCGACCTCCTCCCGGGAAGTCGCTCACCGTTCGGCGGTTGACGCGCGTGCCCCTCCCCGGGCTGGCCGGAGACCTCCCCGCTGGTGGCGAATTACTGGCAACCAACGCCTCGCTTTTCCCTCCAGGCCGGCGTTTGGGGACAGGTCATCGGAGAGTTTGATGACGCCGCCCTCCCCTCCTCCCCCGCCCCCGCCCCCCCTTATCGACTTGGTCTCCCAAAAGAAGTACCATCCCTTCGACGCGACCGCCCCGAGCCTCCCTCCTCGAGGCGGGTGACCGCTCCCCCCGCGGTCCCCGTTCGACAACACAGCTCGTCGAGCCGATTGCGGCCAGGTGAGCCGATGTTGCGCGCAGGATTGAGCCCGGCCAGCTCAAATGGGTGCCGCCGCAATCTCGGCCAGTCCGAGCGTCGGCCATGACCAGCGGCCTTCCGCTCGGCGCGCGCCTCCCGGCGCACCAAAGAAGGGGACTTCGCAGTCATCTTCCTCGAGCAGGACCCCATAAGCGCGTCCTGGACCGCACGCTGCGCGCCAGGACCATCGAGAGATCCCCGGCCGCCCCCGCGCGCTTGGCGATTCGCTCCGAGCTTCTCAAGCACGCGCGGAACGTCAAGCAGCGCAGCGGAGGCTGACCACGCGCTCCCTTCGCGACATATCGCTTCGCGGGAAGGTTGTCGCCATCACCACCGCTTCCGCAGGCGTGGCCCTCCTTCTGGCTTGCGCCGCCTTTGTCATTTACGAGCTCGTGACGTACCGCGCCGCTATGGTCCGCAATCTCTCCGCCGAGGCGGAGATCCTCGGCCGACAGTCGACGTCCGCAATCGTCTTCAAGGACCCCGACTCCGCGACCGCCACCCTGGGAGCACTGCGCGCCGAGCCCAACGTGGTGTCCGCCGCCGTCTACACCCTCGACGGTGGGCTCTTCGCCTCCTACGTTCGAGATGTCGCCTCCCCCTCGGCTTCCTTGCCGCGGCCCCCCGCCGCTCCGGCGGTGGGTCATGCCTTCGAGCGCCGGCGCCTGGTGCTCTTCCGCCCGATCCTGTTCGACCAATCCCCCATCGGCACGCTCCTGATCGAGTCGGACTTGAGCGAGATGACAACCCGCTTACAGCGGTACGCGGCCATCGCGTCCGGAGTGCTTCTCATCTCCCTGATCGTCGCGTATTGGACCACCTCCCGGTTCCAGCGCCTTATTACGGGACCCGTTCTTCATCTGGTGGAAACGGCACAGCGGGTCTCAAGCCTGCGAGACTACTCCGTGCGGGCGGTCGTCCAGGGTCACGACGAACTCGGCCTTCTCGTTTCGACCTTCAACGACATGCTGCACCTGATTCAGGAACGGGATGCCGCCCTGCGCACGGCTCAAGAACGCCTCGCCCACGTCGTTTCGTCGAGCCCCGCCGTCCTCTATTCGCTCAAGGTGGAAGGGCAGAACCTAGTACCCATGTGGGTGAGTGCCAACATCCTGCATCTCACCGGATACACGCAGAAGGAGAACCAAGGGGCGGAGTGGTGGGCGGAACGGGTTCACCCGGAAGACTTGGAGCGGGTCATGACCCAAATCCCGACCCTGCTGTCGGAGGGTTTCGTCCGCCGCGAGTACCGCTTCCGCCACAAGGACGGAACCTACGGCTGGGTCGGGGATGAACAGAGGCTGCTGCGAGACGCGGCCGGGAAACCAATCGAGGTTGTGGGATCGTGGTCGGACGTGACCCCCCGGAAGCAAGCGGAGCTCAGGCTTCTGGAGAGCGAGGAGCAATACCGGCTGCTCTTCGACAGCAACCCGCAGCCCATGTGGGTCTACGACGAAGAGACCCTGGCCTTCCTCGCCGTCAACGACGCCGCCGTCAAGCATTACGGATACTCTCACGGCGAGTTCCTGAGCATGACGATCCGGGACATCGGGCGGTTCGAGGGGGCTCAGCTCCTGGACGAGAACTTCGTCCACAGCCACGCGGAGCCCGCTCGAAAGGCCTCCCCTTCCCCCCGGGTGTGGGCGCACCGCAAGAAGGACGGCCGCCTCATCGACGTGGAGATTGCCGTGGGCTCGATCGAGTTCAGGGGGCGAAAGGCGGGGCTTGTCCTGGTGACCGATGTCACGGAACGAAAGCATCTGGAGACTCAGCTCCTCCAATCGCAGAAGATGGACTCCGTGGGTCGGCTCGCGGGTGGGGTTGCCCACGACTTCAACAACCTCTTGGGAGTTATCACCGGCTACGGAGAGCTGCTCGCCGGGCGCCTGCCCAACGACCCGCAGCTCAAGAGATACGTCAACGACATTCTCAAGGCCGCCGCGCGGGCGGCCGGCTTGACCCGCCAGCTCCTGGCCTTCAGCCGCAAGCAAGTGCTTCAACCTCGAGTCCTCGACCTGAACGCGGTCGTCGCGGAGATGGAGAAGATGCTGCGACGCCTGATCGGGGAGGACGTCCAGCTGATCACGGTTTTCGACGAGAGCTTGGAGGGTGTCCGGGCCGACCCGGGGCAGATGGAGCAGGTGCTCATGAATCTGGCCGTCAACGCGCGTGATGCCATGCCGCGGGGGGGACGGCTCACGATCGAGACCGCCAATGTCGACCTCGACGCCACTTATGCCCGCTCCCGTCCCGGGGTCAAGCCCGGCCCTCACGTGATGCTGGCGGTCAGCGACACCGGCCATGGCATGGAGCCGGAGGTTCTGGGCCACATCTTCGAGCCCTTCTTCACCACCAAGGAAGCAGGAAAGGGAACCGGGCTGGGGCTGGCCACCGTCCATGGGATCGTCAAGCAAAGCGGAGGCCACATATTCGTCTACAGCGAGCGCGGGCAGGGCACGACGTTCAAGATCTACCTGCCGCGGGTCGAGGCGGGGAAAGTCGCGGAGGCCCCCGCCACCCCCCAAGCCGAACTGCACCGGGGCTCAGAGACGGTCCTGCTGGTGGAGGATGAGGAGTCCCTTCGGGGCATCGTACGAGAGTGCCTCGAGGCTAGCGGCTACAGCGTCATCGAAGCGCGTCATGCCGGCCATGCCCTGGAACTCGCGGAAGGACACTCCGCCCCCATCCATCTCCTGATCACGGACGTGATCATGCCCGGCATGAGCGGAAGCCAGCTGGCGGCCGCACTCACGGCCTCTCACGCAGAAACGAAGGTGTTGTACATGTCCGGCTACACCGACGACGCCGTGGTCCTCCACGGTGTGCTCGCCGCCGATGTCAGCTTCTTGCAGAAGCCCTTCACCACCGACGCCCTCGCACGAAAGGTACGGGAGGTGCTCGACCGCGGGTGACTTCCACGCCTTCGTGCTCGAGTCCTAATCGGCCGCGCTTCGGCCGGGACGGACGGTCAAGGTGGCCACCGAGAAGACAACCGGGGTCGGGCAAGCCTGGCCCGCATCCGCTACTCCCCATCCGTAAGTCATAACAAACAGGGCATTTGCCACGGACAGCCGCCCGGGGGGCGACGTTGGCACTCGTTGTGCTCTACTTTGACATGGGGAGGCATGGATGGGCACGCAACCCGTGGAACTCAACGCTCGGGGGAGGCAGGGGAGGGTGCTCTCTGTCGATGACAGTCCGGTCGTCCGGGCCATGGTCCGCGGCTACCTCCACACGGGCGGTTACCAGGTCCAGGAGGCGCAAAGCGGGTCGGAAGCCCTCCGGTACTTGGCTGCCGGCGCCTACGACGTCGTGATCACGGACCTTCACATGCCGGAGTTGGATGGCTTCGCTCTTC
Source organism: Vicinamibacteria bacterium (assembly GCA_035566715.1). GTDB lineage: Bacteria > Acidobacteriota > Vicinamibacteria > Fen-336 > Fen-336 > DATMML01. The sequence goes on along the minus strand of DATMQU010000337.1, from coordinate 1,458 downwards.
TCTCTGCGGTCAAACGCGAGGCGCCCGGAACCGAAGTCGTCTTCCTGACCGGGGCTCACGACGTCAACTCCACCATCCGGGCTATCCGTCTGGGCGCCCACGACTACTTGACGAAGCCCCTCACCAACGCGGACGCTGTAATCGCCAGTGTCCAGCGCGCCGTCGAGAAGAGACACCTTTACGAAGAGAACCAGCAGCTGCTAAATCAACTGGAGGCCCTCAGCCAAACCGACCGTTTGACGGGGCTGGCCAACCGTCGAGCCTTCGAGGGGGGTTTTCCCCGTGAAACGGCCCTGGCCCAGCGTTACGGCCACGCCTTGAGCGTCGTGGTGCTAGAGATCGATAGGCTCCAGGAGCTGACCAACGCTCACGGGCACCAGGCGGGGGACGAAGTCCTCCGTTCGTGCGCCCGCACGCTGACCGGCCAACTCCGCGCTGGCGATGGCCTCTATCGCTACAGCAATGAGGAATTCGTGGCCATGCTGCCGCACACTGACTTAGTGGGTGCGCACCGCGTGGCGGACCGTCTTGTGGATGCACTGGCCGCAACCGAGGTCATGATCCCCACTCAAATCCCGATCAAGGCCAGCGCCGGAGCCGCTTGTCTCTCCGTCGGGGACTCGGATCGATCCACCTTCCTGAGCCGGGCGTTTGCCGCCCTTCACGAAGCCAAGAGCCAGGGCTCACCCCGCAGTGAGCCTCGTCAGGTGCCGCCTGCGCTCTCCGACGCCCCTGTCTCGCGGGCGCGACGGCGGACCGACTAGTCCAGCCCTCCTGGGGGCCCGTTTGTAGAGTCGGCGAACCCGCGTACTTACCGCAAGGATCTTTGAGTCGTTCCCCGAGGACGGTTTCCGCTTCCCCCCGATGGCCAAACTCCATCGCGATCGTAGGTTAATGAGCGGGAGAAGTCTCCGACCGGGCGGAGGCCTGCTGGTGCGCCACACATGCGGCAACCAGAGGGAGGAAGCCAGTGGGAGTTCAACAGTCCGAAAGCCCGACTGAAAGGCCTCGGGCATCGAGTCGTCGGGGTGGCCAGGCCGAGCGCCCTGCCCTGAGCCTGAGATCGTCCTCACGGACATCCGGCTCCCCCAGCATTGCTGGGACCCTGCCTATTCACGGATTCCCCCAACAATACTGGACTCACCTGATGTCACCACCGACCCGGTGGCTGGCCTCGCCCGAGAGGCTGGAAACGCATGCTCCGGCTGGGAATGAAGCTCGGCTCCCCTTTCGATCACCAAGCGCTCAGAAAGGAAATCCCATGAAGTCATTCTGCGGAAAGCCAACACTAGCCCTGCTCGTTGTTGGGCTGGGCCTCGTCCTTGCGTCGGGGGTTGCTTCGGCGGCTGCGGTCATGCTGGATTGGGAAGTTCGCGGCAGTGGGACAGCCGGCGGGTCCTGCGGGCTCTCCACCCTCGTTCCGGGTTGCACGGTCACTTCAAGCGGTTCAGCAATCGG
>DATMQU010000336.1:0-3736 GCA_035566715.1 Vicinamibacteria bacterium | reverse complement strand
TCCTCCCCACCGCGACCTCATCGCCCCCGGAGCGGAGGGCACGATGGTGCAGGCGCGCAGCCTGGACCTTCGGGGCGAGACCCTGACCGGCACCAAGCGCGACGTCTGCCTGCTCTCCTACACGGCCCTCGTGCAATGCTCAAGCGAGGCCGACCAGCGCGTGGTCAAGATCCAGTTCTCGCCTTGATCCCGCTCAGCCCTGCCCCTTGCCCTCGGGAAGTCGGTCGGCCGCGCGGAGGGCGCGCCGCAGGAGAACTCGGTCTGCGCGTTCAGGCTGCGCAGCTCGTCGTTGGCCCAGCGCTGGACGGCGAGCAGGACCTCAGGGTCGAGCGGAGCAGGAACGTCTTTCGCTCGGCCACTCCGTTACTGGTAGATGGTGATTCGTCAACCCACCGAGCGGGACGCGAGAGGGATCAGGGGCAGGTTTCGGCGATGGTGTTGACGCGCTTCCGGATGGCCTCCAGGCTGGTGCGGCCGGTGACCGTCCGAACGCTCCCCGCCACCGCGTCCAAGCGCCGGTTGGCCTCGGGCAGGGCCGCTTTGACCGCGTCGCAGTCGCCCGCGGCCCGGACGACGGGGTTGGCCGCGCCGTTGGCCTCGCGCAGGGCGTCCGTGTCCGAGACCACGTCCCCCACCTGGGCCCCGATGTCCTTGGCCGGGGGCGCGCCGCCCTCCGACTTCTTCTGACAGGCACCGAGAAGCAGGGGAAGCACACCGGCGAGGAGAACCGTCTTGAGCACCTTCATTTGATCGGCTCCCCCCCTTCGACCCGGGTCAAGTACTGGAGCAGCGTGGGCTCCTTGTGTCCCAGCGCGCGCGCCTTCCCCGCCGCCTTCTTGAAATTCTCGGCGTCCTTGAGGCCGAAGTAGGCCCAGGCGAGCGAGGCCTGGACGCGGGCGTTCTCAGGGGCGGAGCTCGCCGCCTTCTGGAGGGCGGCAATCGCTTCCTTATAGTGCTTGGCTCCGAGCTGCGCCTCCCCGAGATAGATCCAGGCCTCGGGCCGGGTATAGCCGGGATCCGCCGTGATCTTCGTCAGCTCGGCCACCGCCCGGTCGTACTGCTTCAGGTCGGAGAGCACCGCCCCCAGGTTGGTGCGGTACTCGATGTTCGCGGGATCAGCCGCCACCGCCTGTTCGTAGGCGGCGAGGGCGGAGGTCGGGTCCCCCTGGAGAGCGTGGAGCACGAAGCCCAGCCGGAAATGGGCCTCCGCGTTGGTGGGCTCGAGCTCGATGGCCTTCTTGAGCTCGGCCACCGCCTCCCGCCCCTGACGTTTGGCGATGAAGACGCGGGCCAGGCCAACCCGCACCTCGGCCGCGTTCGGGTTCTGGTCGCGCAGGGCGGTCAAGTCCTGGACCGCCAACTCCACCTGGTTCTTGGGCAGGTAGTCCAGAGCCTTGGCCACCTTCACCTGCAGAACCAGCCGCTGAGCCTCGGGGTCGTTCTCGGCCATGGCGGCCGCCGTGGCCGCGTCTCCTTCAGCCTCCGCGGCGCGGTTCAAGGCCATCTTCACCCGGGCCGATTCCTTGTAGGCCTCGATCGCGCCGGGGGCGGCCTCGAGTACCTTCTTTAAGAGCGGCTCCGCCTCCGCGGCCCGGTTGGTCTTCCGCAACACGCGGGCCAGGCCCAGGCTAGGCCCGACCCCGCCCGGCTTTGCGGCGAGGGCGGACCGGTAGGTCGCCTCCGCGGCGACGAGGTCGCCCAGGGCCTCCTGGGCGTAGCCTAAGGCCTCCGTGGCCGCCACCCCGCCCCCTGCCCCCGCCTTCCGGGCCAAAGCCACCGCCTCCTCGCCCCTGCCCTCGCGGGCCCTTGCCCGGGAGAGGGCCAGCGTGGGCCACACGCCTTCGGGGTCCGCGGCCGCGGCCGCCTGCGCGGTCGCCGCCGCCTCGGCCATCCCGCGCACGCCTTCCACGACCGATAGGCGGCCCAGGGCCTCGCCCTTGGCGGCCCCGCTCAGCTTCTCGGCGGCCGCCTTGTAGGCGTCGATGGCCAAGTCGAGGTCGTACCTCGCCTCCAGCAAGCGTCCCAGGCGCAGGGACGGCTCGCCCGTGGCGCCGGGCAGGGCCGCGGCCCGCTGCAGCAGGTCGAGGCTCGCGTCCACCTCCCCCGCGGCGGCCTTTTCGTCCGCCTGCTTGAGGAGGTCGTCGACGGTGGAGCCCGCCTTGGCAGGGGCGGGTTTCTTCTCGTCCTTCTTGCCCTTCTCGTCCCCGCCCGCGGGCAGGGCCACAAGAAAGGCCAGGAGCCACACCCATCGCTTCATGGCATCCTCCTGGTTCGTGAAGGGGACCGCTTCGCCCGGGGATCGTAGGCCCCCGCCGGCGCCAGCGTCAAGGTCAATCGATGGCGTTCAGGATGGCCTGGAAGTCATGGCCCAGGCGCAGCAGCTCCTCGATGGCGGGACGCATCTGCGAGCGATGCGCGCGCAGGGTCTCCACCTCGACCCGCTTGAGGGTGCCGAGGAGTCCCTGGATCGCCTCCAGGGGAGACTGCTGGTTGCGGTGGGCCAGGTAGTCGAGCTCCAGCTCGGCCATGGGCCGTGCCTCCTCCGGCCGCTCGGGGTCGAGCTGCTGGGCGAAGCTGGTCTTGTGTTGATCGTCGTAGCGGGCCATGCGGGTCCAGAGACTGATGTCGTCCCCGGAGCGGAGCACGTTGCGGTTATCCGACCCGTAGGCTCCGCTCCGGGGTTTGGCAAAGGCCCAGCGAAAGAGTACCTCCTCCATCTCCGGACGGAGCCAGAGGTCCTCTTCCCGTAAGCCGAAGCGCTGACGCGCGTAGCCGGGCTCCAGGAGACGCTGGAAATAGCCCTGGTCCTGGTCCGCGAAGCCATCCCCTTCGGGCAGACGGCCCCCGAAGCTATCCCGGAAATGGCTGAAGGCCACCGCGGTCTGGATGGACCGTCGGGCCTTCCAGAGGGAGATGCTGATGAGGCCGGCGACCTGCTCGAGGATCCCGTCGTCGAGCCGCAGGGGCACGTCGCCGCAGGCGGCGTGGAAGTGGTCCAAGTAGAGCGAGTAGACGTAGAGGTTGGTGGCGTAGGGCTTCCACTGCTGGGCGTGGCTGATGTGGCGGACCCCCAGCAGACGGGGCAGCAACTCCCCGAGCTCGCCCGCGTCCCGGGCCGCCAGGGGATGGACCTCCAGCTCGTCGGTCGCCGCAATCACGCGGTCGTAACGAGCGACCACCGCCTCCTGGTCCAGCGCCCGGCCAGGGTCCAGGCTCCGGTGGTCGCGGGCCCGGGCCAGCCGCGCCCTCTCCCTCTCGTAGTTGCGGCGGATCGTACGGAGGGCCACCGTCCGCGTGTTGCCCTCCACCACCAGGTAGCGACCGGGGGTCGGCGGCGGCTCCCAGACGAGCATGGTATCCACGGGGGTCCAGCCCATGCCCAGGATGGAGTTGATGAGAGCCCCTACCCGGTACTTCTTCCGGATTTGCTGCTCCAGCTCCGCCTGCACACCGTCTTCGAAGAAGGTGCCCGGGTTCCCGTAACCCGGTCGGTGCTCGTTGGCCAGGCGCGGGTTATTGGGATCGAGGAACAACCGGTCCAGGCTCACCTTGACCGGGTACTTGAGGCCGACGGGCATTCCTGAGTCCTCCTGCTGGTCACGATTCTATCCCTATCCCGTGCGTCAGGGCGCTGACAGGCCGGAGCGCGGTGTGACACCATAGCCGCCGGGTAGAACATGGCCGACACGCGGACCCACTTCCGCACCTGCAACCTGTGCGAGGCCCTGTGCGGCAT
>DATMQU010000335.1:0-7380 GCA_035566715.1 Vicinamibacteria bacterium | reverse complement strand
GCTCGCCTCCCTGGATCACGACGGCGTCATGGAGGACTACTCCAGCCTCGCCCCCGGCGCGGTCACGGGGGGACGCGTGCGCCTCGGGACCTGCGCGGCGGTGGGTCTGGGGGCCAGGGTCGTGCACAACCTCAGGATCGGGGCACACGCGGTCGTGGGCGCCGGCGCGTTGGTCATGGAGGACATCCCCCCCGAGGTGGTGGCTTTCGGAGCGCCGGCGCAGGTCATCCGTGCCCGCGCCGTCGACGATCCCTACCTCTAGCGGCTCGCCGCCCTCTGTGCGCCTTGAAGCCCGGCCTTGGGCTGCCCCGCTCCGCCGCCCTGGGGAGAGACGGTCAGAAATCGATGTAGCTCGGGAGCAGTTCCTTGAGCGGCAACGGCATCCGTTTCCGGTAGGGGAGGCTCTTCGCGATCTCGAAACCCATCCAGATCGCGTCGTCGACGTTAGCGTACGTGAACAGGCCCTGCCGGCCGAAGGTCGTGAGGTTCTCGACCGCGTCCACAAAGTCCAGGATGGTCTGGACTCTCTTCTGATATCCCACCCGGAAGCGGGGGTAGGCGTGCTCGAGCCGCCGGATGTGGTAGTCCTCCACGCGGGAGCGGTCCAGCAGCCGGTGCCGTTCCAGAGAGGGCATGCAAAGGGCAAGAACCTCGGAGGGCTCCTTCGTCCACAGAGCATCGCTTTGGGAGCAGGTCAGCTCTATGCACAGGGCGCTCTTGCCCGCCGGAACCATCTCGCGGCTGAAGAGCCCTATGTCGTAAATCCGGTTGAAAGGGAACTCCGACTCGCTGAAGTAGAGGAGGTGGACGCCAAAGGCACTCGGCCCGTTCAAGTTCAGGTAGAGGAGGACCTCAGAGGTGAAGTCTAGCTCCCCCGCCGCCTGCCGCACGGGATCCGCCACCGGGCCCTCGATCGTCTTGACCAGATCGTTCAGGGGGACGGTGGAGAGCACCTGCCAAGCCTCCTCCCCATCCGACAGATCGAGGCTCTCCCTCCGGCCCCCATTGGTCCAGGAGACGGTCCGGATCGAGCCCCCCTCCAGGACGAGGCGGTCCACGCGACTGTTGGTGCGGATCTCGCCCCCCGCGGCCCGAATGCCGCGCGCGAAGAAGTCCGAGATCTCGCCCACGCCGCCCGCGGGGTAGTGGTTCTTGATCAGGCGCGCATTCTCGGGATGGTACGACTCCGTCCTGACCAGGATCGAGCGAATCAGCTCTCCGATGCTCCTCACAGCAATGCGCTTTTTGGCCACGATGTCCGAGAGCTCACGGGGGGGAATGCCCCAGACCTTCGCCGAGTAGGGCCCGAAGAAGATGTCGTAGAAGCGGCGGCCGAACCGGTTCACGACCCAGGTCTCGTAGCTGCCGTCGTCGCGGTAGCCCCGCGAGAAGACGCTCAGGCCGCGGTTGCCGACAAAGCTCGCTCCGCAGGCGAGCGCGGTCAGGAGCGGGATCGCGCCCAGGACCTCGAGGCCGACGAGGGGGTAGGCGATGCGTCGGCCGCGGAAATAGATCTGCAGGACGGGGTAGTAGGTGAGGAACCGATCCCCCAGGACCCCGGCCAGGAAGCGCAGAACGCTCTCGCGGCGGGAGTGGATGTTGTGGGGGCCCAGATCGTACCTGTACCCTTGACGCTCGAAGGTGATGGACAACCCCCCCCAGACCGGCTCCCTCTCGAGCACGAGCACCCGGTGGCCGTCTTGGGCCAGGTTCCAGGCCGCGCACAATCCGGCCGGTCCGCCCCCGAGAACGAGAGCCTTCATGGGCGGGCGGGCTCCAAAGGGCGCAGCTCCGCGACTCGGGCCCGCGCCTCACGAAAGAGGCCTACGATCCTCTCCACCGTGGGGACCGGTTCCTCGAAGCCGGAGGGCAGGCAGAGGATCCGGTCCGCGACCGCCTCCGTGGCGGGCAGGGATACCCGCGGGGCCTTCCCCGCGTAGGCGGCCATCCGGTGGAGGCCGGGATGGAAGTAGCGCCGGGCCAGGACATTCTCCGCCCACAACAGCCGGTAGAGGAGATCGCGTGACAGGCCAAAGGAAGCGACCTCGATGAGAACGGGCACGTAATGGTAGTTGGAGCGTCCCCGCTGGCCCACGGGAAGGACCCTCACCCCGGGGATGTCCGCGAGGCCGTCCCGATAGGCCTCGTAGATGGCTTGGCACCGCCGGCGGCGCCCCTCGACCGCAGGCAGCGACGCTAGCCCAAGGGCGGCCCCCGATTCCGACAGCTTTCCGTTCAGGCCGAGCCAGGCCACGTCGTCATAGCCGCGGAACCCGAAGTTGCGCAAAGCGCGGATTCGGGCGTCCAGGTCGGAATCGTTGGTCAGGACCGCTCCGCCCTCGAAGGTGCTGAAAGCCTTGGTGGCGTGGAAGCTCAGGATCTCTGCGCGGCCGGAGCCTCCGATCGGAGTGTCGCCGATGGTACAACCGAATGCGTGGGCCGCATCGAAGAAGAGGGCGACCCCCTGGCGGGCACAGGTCTCGGCCAAGCCGGCCGTGTCGCACACATTGCCGAACAGGTGAACGCCGATCACGGCGCGGGTCCCCCTGGTCAGTGCCCTCTCCACTTCGGCCGGGCCCGCCATCAGCGAGTCGGGAGAGATGTCGCAAAAGACGGGATTCAGGCCCTGCCAGGCGCACGCGTGGGCGGTGGCCACAAACGTGAAGGAAGGGAGGACAACCTCGCCTTGGACCTCCAGGGCGCGCAGGAGCAGGGCCTGGGCCATGGTGGCGTTGCAGACAAGGGCGCAGTGCCGGACCGCATGGAGGCGGGCCAGCTCTTCTTCGAGCTGCCGCACGAGAGGGCCGTCGTTCGTGAGCCATTTCCGCTCGAAGGCTTCCGCCATGAGGCGGTGGTAGCGTTCGCGGGTCTCCGCCTCCAGGATCGGCACTCCCACCGCTAGTGGGCGCGGGAAAGCCGGCTCTCCTCCGAGCAGGGCGAGCCTCACGGGGCCGACTCCGCTTCCTCGCGGCCCGGCGGGGCCATCGAGCAGACGGCGTAGAGGGAGAGCCCGATAGGCGGAGGGACGAGCCGCTCGGCCAGCCGGAGTGCGGGAACCAGGGCGTCGAAGAGCCGCCCCTCGGCCGCGCTCACCGCCTGGGCGCGACGGGCAAGGCGTCCGATCACGAACCAGGGAAGAATGCCGGCCGCATTGTGGAAACGGATTCTGAGGGGACGAAGGCCCGCCCCCTCGAGAAGCCTCTTTAGCCCGCTTCTCGAGTAGCGCCGGTAGTGCCCGATGGCGGCGTCATTCCGGCCGTAGATCCAGGGCAACGCGGGGACGCGCACGAAAAGCCTCTGGACCCGAGCCAACCGGAGGAGCAAGGCCAGCTTGCGGGCGGCCAGGGCATCGTCTTCGATGTGCTCCAGGACGTCAAAGCAGAGGGCGTCGTCCAGCTCCCGCTCCGCCCACCAGGCATCCGGCTCCCATCGCATCAAATCGAGCCTACGCGTCTCAACCGGCACCTGCCCCTCGAGCCGTCGCTGGGCCTCCGCCAAGAAAGCCTCGCTGAGGTCGGCCGCTAGGTAGAGGGCCGGGCGCAGCCGAACGATCTCTCGCCAGTAGAGGCAGGGGCCGCAGCCCACGTCCAGAATCCGCCGCCCCGGCTGGAGGGGAAAGACCCCCAGGTTCCAGCTCCAGAGGTTTTGGGCGGTGGCCAGAGCCTCGGCGTTGAGGCCCATCGTGTCTTCGGCCGCAACCGGATCCAGAGAGCCCGAATTCATGACTCTTCTACCGTCGGGGCGGCCCGGCGGCCGGCGCGAGCGTGATCCTCCAGCCTGCCCTCGAGGTCAGCCGCTCTCTCCCGCCCGCTCGAACAAGTAGTACTCGGCTCTGCTGTAGACCAGCCGGTAGTCACGATTGTCGAGCATCCATTCGTGAATCGCCCGCATCCGCCGGGGTCCGATGGCCGGTTGCAGAGGCTTGAGATGATACAGGACATAGTCCGGCCGCAGCGTACCCTCCTTGAGGGCGGGCCAGTCTCGATGGAAGCCGTAGGTTTGGTGTCGTTCGCGGGTATAGGTAGCCAGGTTGAAGTCCGTGATGACGCTGGTGTTCGGCCTCATGCGATGCTCGAGGATGTCCCATCCCACCTGATAGTGGCCTCGAGCACCATCGCCTCTGCGCTCGGCATCCAGGTAGGCGGTGTGCAGGTTCGGGCTCTTCTCGAGCCCCGCGGGAAGGTTCAGATTGCCGAGAACGCTCGCCCCCAGCAGTACGGCACCCGCCAGGATAACCACCCCTCGCGGCAGCCGGGCGCTCAGCCCCGGGCCGATACTCAGGCGACCTTGGATCCCGGCCACCCCTTGCTCAAGGGTTCGCAGCCCGTAGGGCAGTATCGCCACAAAAAGCACCAGGCTCGGTATCCCGTTGTTGAAAGCGAGCGAACTCCTCTCCGGGCTCGTTGAATTCAACCATAGGTAGGTCGGAGGTAGAACGCAGAGGGCCTTGAGCGGGGCCAAAAACGGCAAGAACAACAGAGTGGAGAAGAAGCCAAGACCCGGACCCGTCCAGAGCTTTTGCGCGGTGAGGAGGGGGTGCCCCAGCAGGTAAAGCCCAACCCCCATCTTGGAGCTGCCCTGAGCGAAGCACTGCAGGAACACGTCTTGCCGGTCGGGAAGAAGATGCGGCCAGAGCCATTGCGTGCCCAGAAGAAAGTAGGCAACGGTGATGCCAGCTTGCCAGGCGATGAGTCGCGTCTTGGCGCTGCCGATCTGCGTCAGGAGCAAGCAGAGGGCGTACACCCAGACGTCCTCCTTGATCGAGAGGGCGAGCAGGAGACAGGCCGTGCCCGCCACCGCCCACCCCCGCAACAAGAAGTAAAAGAAGAACAGCAGGGCCGGGACCATGAAGATGTTGTAGTGCGGGTACAGGACGGCGGCCATGGCATAGGGGCTGGCCAAGAGCATGAAAAACAGCAGGATGGAGACGGTCTCCGATCGGGTCACGCTGAGGGAAATGAGGAACAGCGCGTAGGCCCCCGCGACCAAGGCCAGGACGTGAAGAGCGAGCAGGAAGAGCAGGTGGGGAAGGGGTCTGATGAGCCAAGCGAGCGGGAAAAGGAAGGGGGTGAAATGGATTTGAAGATAGTCCGCACCCGTCTCGTAGTAGCGGAGATACCCGACTTCAAACACGTTTCGCAGCATGTCGTAGATGCTGCCAATGTCGGCCCACTCGAGTTGGAGCCGGGAGTAGGAATGGTAGAGGGGAAGCCCTGGAATCAGGAGGCCGCTCGCCAGGAGCAGGGACGTGCGCACAGGCTTGGACAAACCGGGAGGCAAATCAGCCGAGCCCTTGATCGGCCAGGACCCTCTCGCCGATGGTCCAGAGCCTCCCCGGGCCGCGGAGCTCCGACCCACGGTCAAGACCCGAGGACCGAGGATCCGCCCAGGCTAGAGGGTGCGCCATGCGCCCTAAGTGCGCGGCCGCCCGGTGGGAAGGTCATAAGCATCTGAGAAGACCTTCCGATAGATCCGCCACATGTCGGCCATGGTGGCGAGGATGTTACTAAAAGAGGTCGAGCTGCCAGAGCCGAACCGCCGGGGGAAGGTCTGGATGCCGACTTCTCCCACCCGGTAGCCCTTCAGCATGGCCTTGATCGCCAGCTCCGCTCCGATGAACGGGCTATCGGCCTCGAGCACAATGTCCTCCAGCACAGAGCGGCGAACCATGCGCAGTCCGGTGGAGACGTCTCTAAATGGGGTTCGGAAGAGCAGACGGAGGAGTCGGTTGTAGACCCAGGAGACGAAGATACGCAGGCTGGAGTAGATCTTCTTGTAGCGGAAAGTGATGATCAAGTCGTAGCGGTCTTTGAGCTTCAGAAGCTTCCGGAAGTCCTCGACTTCGTATTGATCATCACCATCTGTCATACAGACGAACTCGAACCGGCTGGCCGCGATGGCGGAGCGGACGGCCGCCCCGTAGCCCGAGTTGCGTTCGTGGTGTATCACCCGGATGCAGGGGTGCTCTCGGGCCAGCCCGTCCGCGATCTCTCCCGAGCGGTCCGGCGACCCGTCATCCACGATGACGATCTCGTGTTCGCCTGCCAGAGAAGAGAGAAGTCGGAGGGCCTTCTCCGCCACCAGATGGACGGTGCGCTCGTCCTTGTAAACCGGAAAGCACAGGCTGATCGACTGCGCCATGCTCGCTCAGAGCCTCAGGAGCTTAAGACGAACCGGGGACGGCGCCCGATGGCGGCGCCAACCGGTCCAAGGAGCGCCCGGTAGTCAGGTTCTGGCCGGCCAACGCCAGCCCCGCGGCCAGGGCGCACCCCAGCCCTGCGAACGCCCCGACCACCACCGGGGTCACAGCTCCAGCCTTTCCGACAGCTCCGAACGAAATCGCCGCCCAGGATCGTAGGAGCGCAGCTTCTCGCGGAAGCATTCATATTCGGGATAGCACTGGCGAACCACGGCGACGGGCAGGCGCGAGTCCTTAATGATGTTGGGGATCCCCCCGGCGGCGACGGTGAGACGATCCAGGACGGCCAGGAAGCCCAGGCCGGCCGGGGAGCGTACCAAGTCCGCGGTGAAGCAGATGCCGTCTCCCTCGAAGCGCAGGAAGCGCTGGCTTCCCCGGAACAGCTTCATCGAGAGCATCACCAACGGAGCCCGCATCCGCAGGGCCTCTCCCTCCAGCTCCTGAAGGAACGGTGCGATGGCGTGCGGCGGCACGAGCGCCTGGTACTCCGCCAGGCCCCGTTGCCCATAGAGCAGGAAGTACTCACCGCGGCGCGCAAACGGGAACATGGCGTCAAAGAGCGTCATCTCCGTGAGGTCCGGTTTCATGGCCTGCAGGCGTCGAAAGCCTCCAGCCAGGAGCCACGTCGTGCGCCGCCCCCACACGGAGATGGGCAGCCGCCCACGGCGGCCGGCCACGAGCCTCCGATAGGGAGGGACGGCTACGGGCATGGGTGGACCGGGCGCGATCCGCCCCTGAAACACGAAGCCGCGGCCGAAAGCGCGGGGTGAGGGTGTCCCTTCGTGCCAGGTATATGCGAAGGCGCTTTCCTCGGTCAAGGCACGCACCCGCTCCAAGCCCTCCGCGAGGCCGTCGATGGGGATCCGGCAAACGGCGGCGACCGGCCCCGGTAGCGGCTCCAAGCGCAGAGTGGCCGCGAGGATGATTCCCGTGAGTCCGTACCCGCCGCAGGTCAGCTCAAAGAGCTCGGCCTCGCTCTCCCGGTCGATCCGGACCGTGCCGCGCTCCGGATGATACAGGGTCAGGGACACTACCGATTGCTCGAACGTGCCCTCGCGATGGGGGTTCTTCCCGTGCACGTTGGCGGCGATGCAGCCCCCGATGGTGATGTCCGGGTACCCGGGCTGGACGGGAAGCCATAGACCGCGGGGTGCGGTAAGGGCGAACAGGCCGCCGAGCGT
>DATMQU010000334.1:0-5286 GCA_035566715.1 Vicinamibacteria bacterium | reverse complement strand
TTCCACGCGAGAGGGGCCGCCCGTTGCCGGCGGCCCCTCTTTTTTTCTACACTCTCCCCGCCGGTACATCCCTCTCCCGACCCATGTCTGAACCCGTCCTCACGATCGCCAACCAGCTCACGATCCTGCGCATGGCGCTGGCCCCTGTCCTGGTCGTCCTTCTGCACTACCGGATCCACAAGGGGGCCCTCATCGTGTTCGTGGTGGCGGGGTTGACCGACCTCCTGGACGGCTTGATCGCCCGCCTGGGGCACCAGCGGACAACGCTCGGGGCCACCCTGGATCCGGTGGCAGACAAGATCCTGCTCGGCTCGTCCTACGTGGCCCTGACCTGGAGCTCGGGGCTCTACTGTGCGATCCCCGTCTGGCTGACCGTGACCCTCCTCTCCCGGGACGCCATCATCGTGGTGAGCGTGGCCGTGATCAACCTGACCCTGGGGCGCCGCGTCTTCTACCCCTCCCTCCTGGGCAAGGTCGCCACCGGGAGCCAGCTCCTGACCGCGGGGGTCGTGTTCCTGATGAACGCGATGGGGGAGTGTCAGCCCCTGGTGGAGCACCTCTGCCGGCTCACCTGCGCCATCACCGTGGTTTCCGCCCTGCACTACGTTTATCGGGCTTCCGTCCGGCGGGCCCCGCGGCTCCCGGGCCCCTGAGCGGGCCGCGGAAGGCCGCTCAGAGTCCGAGCTTCTGGCGGAAGTAGGCGAGGGTGTTGCGGAGCCCTTCCTCCAGGGCCACCCGCGGCTCCCAGCCGAGCCGCTCGCGCGCGCGCGCGATGTCGGGCTGACGCACCCGGGGGTCGTCGACGGGGAGCGGCCTTCCCACGATCCGGCTCCGGGAGCCGGTCAGGGCCAGGATCCGCTCCGCGAGCTGCCGGATGGTCATCTCCTGGGGGTTGCCCAGGTTGACGGGTTCGTCGACCGCGGAGACCATGAGGCGGTAGACCCCGTCCACGAGGTCTGAGACGTAACAGAGGCTCCGGGTCTGGCTTCCGTCCCCGAAGACGGTGACGTCCTCGCCTCGCAGCGCCTGGCTGAAGAAGGCGGGGATGGCGCGGCCGTCCTCCACGCGCATGCGGGGGCCGTAGGTGTTGAAGATGCGGGCGATCCGCGTCTCCACCCCGTGCACGCGGTGGTAGGCCATGACCATGGCCTCCGCGAAGCGCTTGGCCTCGTCATACACGCCGCGGGGGCCCACGGGGTTGACGTTGCCCCAGTAGTCCTCCCGCTGCGGGTGCACCAGGGGATCCCCGTAGACCTCGGAGGTGGAGGCGAGGAGAAAGCGCGCGCTCTTGGCCTTGGCCAGGCCCAGGCCGTTGTGGGTGCCCAGGCTCCCCACCTTGAGGGTCTGGATGGGCACCCGCAGGTAGTCGATGGGGGAGGCCGGGCTCGCGAAGTGGAAGATGAAGTCGAGGGGGCCGGGGAGGGAGATGTAGTTGGTCACGTCGTGCTTGACAAAAACGAAGTCCCGTCCCGTGAGGTGGGCGATGTTGGACACGTCGCCCGTGAGCAGGCTGTCCATCCCGACCACGCTCAAGCCCCGGTCGAGAAGGTACTCGCAGAGATGGGATCCGATGAAGCCGGCGGCCCCGGTGACGAGAGCCCTAGGCAAAGCTCAGCCCGCCGCCCGGGACGAGTGGAGGGGGGGCGGGAGCGGCGCCCAGGTCCCCTCAATAGGCATGCTTTTGGCCGAATCCCCGGAAGAGGGTCAGGATCAGGATCTTGATGTCGAGGAGCAGGGACCAGTTCTCGATGTAGTAGAGGTCGTACTCGATCCGCTTCTCGATCGAGGTGTTCCCGCGCCACCCGTTCACCTGGGCCCAGCCCGTGATCCCGCTCTTGACCCGGTGGCGCAGCATGTACTGCGGGATCTGCTTCTTGAACTGGGCGACGAAGGGCGGCCGCTCCGGGCGCGGCCCCACCAGGCTCATGTCCCCCCGGACCACGTTGATGAGCTGGGGGAACTCGTCCAGGTTGAAGCGCCGGAGCCAGGCCCCGATCGGGGTGCGCCGCGGGTCCTCGGAGCTGGCGAAGACGGGGCCGGTGTCCTTCTCCGCCTCGTCCACCATGGTCCGGAACTTGAAGATCTGGAACGTCCTCCCGTCCAGGGTCATGCGCTCCTGGCGCAGCAGGACCGGTCCCTTGCCGCCGAAGAGCTTGATGAGGACGGCGATCACCGGGAGGAAGCACAGGAAGAGGAAGGTGAGGCCGGCGGAGCCGATGACCACGTCCATGACCCGCTTGACCATGCTGTTCCAGCCCCGGAGGGGGACCTCGTTCAGGCTGATGATGGGGATGCCGTCCAGGTCTTCCAGGGCGGCCTTGATGGTGGCGTATTGGACGAGATCGGGCACGACCTTGATGTCGAGGCACTCGTTGCTCACGGCCTTGATGAGGCCGACGAGCTTGGCATGGTCCTCGAGAGGCAGGGCCACGTAGATCTGATCGGCGCCCGTCTCCCGCGCCACCTCCGCCGCCTGCTCCAGCGTGCCCAGGACGGGGAGCCCCGCCGGACCCGGATGGCCGGGGGTGTCGTCCAGGAAACCTAGGACACGGTAGCCCAGCTCGCGATGGGCCCCCAGCGTCTCCGCCACCGCCGCGCCCAAGTCGCCCGCGCCCGCTACCAGCACCCGCCTCACGTTGTAGCCGGCCGCCCAGAGCCGCTCCAGATAGCGGCGGAGCCCATGGCGGCCCAGGTTCAGGAGCAGCACGTCGAGGAGGATGAAGAGGCCCACCACCGCTTGGCTGTACTCCCAGAGGGGGGCCACCCCGGGCTGGAACCGGTAGTAGACGCGAACGTAGAGCGTCGCCCCCAGGGTCAGGGCGGAAGCGATGAGGACGCTGAAGAGGATGCCGAAAAACTCATCGATGCGGCTGCGGCCCCGCTTCACCTGGTAGAGGCCGTGGAAGTAGAGCACGGCCGGCCAGAGCAAGGAGAGGAGAGGCAGGAGCAGGAGATAGCGTGAGAGCTCGGGCACGCCCTTGGTGACGGGGATGACGCGCCCGAGGGCTTCGAAGCGGAGGAGGTAGGCCAGGATCCAGGCCAGGTTCGTGGCCACCACGTCGACGAGGACGAACGCGGCGACCATGACCCGGGTCTGGAACTTCACCATGGGGTGTTCGTCTTCATGCGGGCGAGGCTCCGATGGGCGGCTCCTCCGTCCGCCCGCGCTGCTTGAGCGCCTTCTCCACGAACGCCCGGAACCGAGCCTCGAACACCTGGCGGCTACCGGCCTCGGCCCGGGTTCGAAGCGTAACCCTATTAAAACTCAGGGCCTCCAGGGAGTCAATGGCGGCCTTGAGGCCGGCGGGGGAGGCCTCCCCGAAGAGCAGCCCCGTCTCTTCCGCGGATACCGATTCCGGCCCTCCGCCCTCGGCGAAGACCACGGCCGGGCGGCCGCAGGCCATCGCTTCCAGGGGCACGATCCCGAAGTCTTCGATCCCGGCCATGATCACGGCGCGGCAGGAACGGTAGAGCTCGCGCAGGGCGGCGTCGTCCACCCGGCCGAGGAAGCTGGCTTCGGGGGGGGCGAGGGCCCGGAGCCGGACCTCCTCCGGGCCGGTGCCGACGATCTTGAGGGGCCGCCCGGTGCCGCGGTAGGCCTCGAGGATGAGGTCCACGCGCTTGTAGGGGGCGAGGGCGGAGACCACGAGGTCGAAGCTGCCGGCGGCGTCCGCTCCGGGGGTGAAAAAGTCGGTGTCCACGGGGGGCGGGATCACCTCCGCCTCGCGGCCGTAGTAGCGAAGGATGCGGGCGGCCACGTACCGGCTGTTGGCCGCGTAGCGGTCGACGGCGCCGGCGGTCGCGACATCCCAGGCGCGCAGGCCCTCCGCGGCCAGGGGAACGACCCAGCGGGCCAGGGGAGAGAGCCGGGAGGGGGCGAAGTAGTCGAGGTACCGGTCCCAGACGTACCGCATGGGGGTGTGGCAGTAGCACAGGTGGAGGGCGCCGCGCGCGACCCGCACCCCCTTGGCCACGCAGTGTGAGCTGGAGATCACGAGATCGTAGCCGGTGGTGTCGATGGCGGCGGCGGCGGCGGGAAAGAGCGGCAGGTAGTGGCGGTAGCGCCGGGCCGCGCCGGGGAGCGACTGCACGAACGTGGTGCGGATGTCGCGCGCCTCGAGCTCCGGGCAGAGCGAGCCCCGCACGTGGAGAAGCGTGAAGATCGGAGCCTCGGGAAAGAGGCGGGCCAGGGAGAGCAGAACCTTCTCTCCCCCCCGCATCCCGGTCAGCCAGTCGTGGACGAGGGCGACTCTCAGCGCATTTCCTGGGCGGCGAGCGCGGGGAGCGGCCGCCCCAGGGCCCTCAGATAGCCGGAGTGGATGGCCTTGACGGAGCGTTTCCAGCTGAAGTCACGGACGCGGGCTCGGCCCCGCTCCACGAGCACGGCGCGGAGGGCGTCGTCCCCCAGGATCCGCTCGATCCCGAGCGCGATCTCGTCCACGCTGTAGGGGTCCACGAGGAGGGCGGCGTCACCGACCACCTCGGGCAGAGAGGAGATGCGCGAGGTCACCACCGGGGTCCCGCAGGCCATGGCCTCCAGGGGAGGCAGGCCGAACCCCTCGTAAAGGGAGGGGAAGGCGAAGGCGGAGGCCAGGCGGTAGAGGGCGGCCAGGGTGCGGTCGGGGACGAAGCCGAAAAAGCGCACGTCCTGGCGCACGCCTGCGCCCTCCACGCTCCGGCGCAGCGAGCCGTACCGGGTCACCTCGTCGCCAATGATGAAGAGCTTCAGGTCGTCGTGGCCCGGGCGCTGCTTCACGCGTCCGAAGGCGGCGATCAAGCGCTCGAGGTTCTTGTGGGGCTTGATGTTCCCCGCGAAGAGCACGAAGCGGCCCCGGATCTGGTAGCGCTCCTTGACCCGCTCCATCTCCTCCGGGCCGGGGTCCTCCAACATGGCGGCGTCGATCGCGTTGGGCACGACGAGAACGCGCTCGGGGTCGGCCCAGGGATAGAAGCGGAGGATGTCGCGGCGCGAGGCCTCGGAGACCGTGAACACGAGCGCGCTGCGCCGGATCGCGTTCCCCATCATGAAGTGCGCGTAACGCCAGCTCATGCGGCTCGGGAGGTACTCCGGGAAGAGGAGGTGGATGCAGTCGTGGATGGTCACCACCGAAGGGATGGTGCAGAGCACCGGACGCACGTAGTGGGGCGAGTGGAGGAGCTCGGCTCCGAGCCGGCGGAGCTTGACCGGAATCGTGATCTGCTCGCGGAGGCTATAGCCCGCGGAATCGTCCACCACGGGCACGAAGTTGTCGGCCAGGTCTCGGAGGGTGGGGGCGTCGTTGTGGT
>DATMQU010000333.1:0-10019 GCA_035566715.1 Vicinamibacteria bacterium | reverse complement strand
CACGATCCTTCTCATCATCGCGGGGGCGGGGCTCCTCACGCTGAGGCGGCGGCCCCTGGCCCAGCCCGGCGGCCACGCCTGAACCCGCGGTGTCCCCGCCCACCCTCACCCTGCTCGGGCAACCCGACTGCCATCTCTGCCATGAGATGCGGGCGGTGGCGGAGCGGGTGCTGGTCGCGCCCGCCCGGCTCGTCGAGCGGGACGTCCGCGAGGACCCCGAGCTCTCGAAGCGCTACCGGCTCGAGATTCCCGTGCTCCTTTGGGGAGACCGGGAGGTCGTCCGGCATCGCGTGACGGAGGACGAGCTCCGCCGCCGGCTGCACGAGCTCGGCTTCGGGGGCCTTTAACCGAAAAAACGGCGTGCCCCCCGCGGGGCACGCCGTTCACGCCATCTTAGGCCTTCCCGTCGCTACTCTTCGGTGCGGAAGGTGAACACCACCCGCTCGCCGGCGCGGCCGCCCAGGCGGAAGACGACCGCCTCCCCCGAGATCTCGGCCACGCTTCCCGCCAGGACCCGCAGGCTGCCGGGAACCAGGTTGGTGGTGGCTCCGAGCTCGAAGCGCCACGTCCCGGGTCTTCCCGCCCCCTGCACGAGCTGGGCCTCGACCCGGTTCTCGCCCCGACGACCCGCGGCCAGCGCCGTGGACCCGCCCGGGCCCGCGAAGACCGCGGTCGCGCCGTTCAGCATGACTTGACCGCTGGCTCCTTCGATGTCGAGCTGACTGGCCCAGCCAATCCGGCGGGCGAGGGCGGTCGTGGGCTGGGCGGTCGGGGAAACCGCGGTCAGACAGACGGCGTCCCTCGAGACGCCGTTCCCGGCCACGGGAATGCCGCAGAACGAGAGCGGCAGTCGGATCTGGAAGTCCTCGTGAGCGTTGGGGGCGTTGCCAGGGGCGTTCACCGTCTCCACCCTCATGCGCACGTCATAGACGAAGACGAGGCTGGGGAGGAAGAACGTGCCGTCCTTGGTCGGCGGCGCGGATTGGGTCGAGATCCCGGTGATGGGGGTGAAGGTGACGGGGATGTCGCACTTCCCCCCCAGGGTGGTCGGGAAGCCCGGCGGGGGCGGGACGGGAAAGGGAAAGTTCGTCTCCACGTGCAAGTTCACGTCCACGTTGTAGGCGAGCTTGCCCGGCCCCGTGCTCTGGCACATGTCGAACTCGACCTGCTGGGCCGCGAAGGGATTGAAGAAGGGCAGCGTGATGGGCGAGGCCTGCTCGACGCCGCCCATCCGCACATGGAAGGAGGCGTTGAAGGGCGTAGCGGGCAGAGTGGTCGTGGTGGTCGTGGGCTGCACGGCGGGCGCCGTGGTCGGCGGCGAACCCGCGGTCTGCGTCGGCGAGGGCGAATTGCTGCTGCGGGTGGCGAGGGCGACTCCGCCCCCCACCACCGCCGCTCCCCCCACCGCCGCCAGCACGGTCGCCGTCCCGATCCCCGCCGCCGCAAACCCCGCCGGCACGGCCGGAAACACCGCCCCCGGGCCGCCCGCGGCAACGGGAGCCGCCGGGGAGTCCTTCTGGCAGTCGCTCTCGCTCTTCACCACCAGGGCCTCGTTGTCCACCGTCCGGTTCTCCACGAACTTCTGGTCGAACGCGTTCACGTAGTACTGAATCTTCTTCCCGATCAGTTCCTTCCGGGGCTTGGGAAGAACCCCCGCGTGGCAGGCCGCGTCCGACTTCATCTCCACGTAGTACCAGTTCGGCGGTCCGTCCTCCGCCCGGAAGTAGACCCGCGCCCGGGCCACCTGGCTCGCCGGCGAGAAGCAGGCGTTCATCTTCGGATACTTCTCGGCCACGATGCACCCGACGGCTTTGTGATCGATGGTCAAGCCCTGAGCCCGTAGCGACCCCGGCAAGAGCATCACCAGCAGCGCGACTCCAACACGTGTGGCTCGCTTCATCGTTTAGCCTCCCCAGGCTTCAAGCCGCGACCGGCCAGAATACGGCGAGGCCGGACCGGCACATGAGGGATTGTGCGGTGTGCGGATCTTATAGCACGAAAGCGGAACCGTCGCTATGAAATAGGGACGAGCGGCAGGCCCCGCGGGGCACGCCGCTCGCCGACTGCCGAGTTCTGGCTAATTTGCGGCACGGAAGCTGAATACCACTCGCTCGCCCGCCCGCCCGCTCAGCCGGAAGATGACCGACCCACCGGCCAGGGATTCGACGTCGCCGGCGACGACGCGCAGGCTCCCCGGCATGAGACCGGCCGTGGGCAAGTCGAATTGCCACGTGCCCGGCTTCCCGGCCGCCTGCACGAGCTGGGCCTCGACCCGGTTCTCTCCGATCCGGCCCGTGGCCAGGGCGGTGGACCTGCCCGGGCCCGCGAAGACCGCGGCCGCGCCGTTGACCACGATCTGGCCGGTGGCCTCCGGCACCGCGAGGTAGCTGCCCCAGGACAGGCCCCGCGTGGGTTTCGGGCCGGGGGTGTCGAGGACGATGTTGATCTGGAAATGGACGTCCTGGTGGGCCTTCGGGTTGTTGCCGGCCGTACCCGCCGTCTCCACCCTCATGCGGACGTCGTAGCCAGTGACGAGCCCGAAGGAGAATGAGCCCTGAGTGACGGGGTCGGATGTCTGCGAGCTCTTGAAGGGCGTCGAGATTCCGCTGGTCCTAAAGGTGACGGGAATTTTGCACGTTCCTCCGAGCGTGGTCGGGAAGCCCGGGGGGCGGGGGCCAAAGATCACGCTGGCAATGTCGATGTCCGCGTTGAAGGTGAGCGTGCCCGGGCCCGAGCTGTCGCACATGTCGAGCAGGACCTGGTCCGGCGGGAACTCACGCAGGAGAATGAGGGGTGGGGGTTGCTGGCCCGCATTCACAAAGACCTTGAAGACGGCGTTGAAGGGCACCGGGGGCTGGGTCGTGGGGGTGGTCGTCGGCACCGTGACCGGTACCGTCGCCGGGGTTGTGACCGTAGGCGGCGTCGTCCCGGGCGGGTTGTTGCTGCCGCTCGTCGCGAGCGCGACTCCGCCCCCCACCACCGCCGCTCCCCCCACCACCGCCGCCACCGTCGCCCCACCCACCCCCGCCGCGGCAAAGCCCGCGGGCACGGCCGGGAACACCGCCGCCGGGGCGCCCGTCGCGAAGGGCGCGACCGGCACGTCCTTCTTGCACTCGCTCTCGCTCTTCACCACCAGCGCCTCGTTGTCCACCGTCCGGTTCTCGGCGAACTTCTGGTCGAAGGCGTTCACGTAATAGAGGACCTTCTTCCCGATCAGCTGCTTCTTGGGCTTGGGAAGAACCCCGGCGTGGCAGGGGGCCTCCGACTTCATCTCCACGTAGTACCAGTTCGGGGGCCCGTCCTCGGGGCGGAAATACACGCGCGCCCGCGCCAGCTGGCTCGCGGGCGAGAAGCACGCGTTCAACTTTGGATACTTCTCGGCCACGATGCATCCCACCGGCTTGTGATCGATGCTCAGCCCCTGGGCCAGAAGGGGGACCGGCAGCAACACCCACAGCAACGCGACTCCGCGGCGCACGGCTCGCTCCAGCATGAATAGCCTCCCCAGGCTTCAAGCCGCGACCGGCCAGAATACGGCGAGGCCGGACCGGCACATGAGGGATTGTGCGGTGTGCGGGCTTATAGCACGAAAGCGGAGCCGTCGCTATGAAATAGGGACGAGCGGCATGCCCCGCGGGGCACGCCGCTCGCCGTTCGCGAGTTCTGACTAATTTGGGTCACGGAAGCTGAATACCTACTCGCTCGCCCGTGCGGCCGGAGGCTCCGAGTTCTGATCGTCCGCGACCTTACCCACAACTCGTGTTCAGGAGAATGTGGACGTCCTGGTGGGCTTTCGGGGTGTTGCCGGCGGTACCGACCGTCTCCACCCGCATGCGGATGTCAAAGCTGCCGATGTCAGAGCCTTTGAAAGGGATCGGACCGGGGGGTGATGCGAAGCCGTTGAAGTTGAAATCGGCCGGATAGTTGCATAGCCCGCCCAGCGTGACGGGGAAGCCGGAGACGGGAGAGAAGGTGAAGCGCGGGTTCGCGCCGACATCGAGGTTGAAGGCGAGCTTGCCGGGGCCCGTGCTCTGGCACATGTCGAACTCGACGATGGGGGGAGGGAAAGCGAATCCGCAAATATTCAGGACCGGGCTCGTCTGCGGCACTCCGTTCAGCCGGACGATGAAGACGGCATTGAACGGCACCTGGGGAAGGGTAGTCGTGGTCGTGGTGGGAAGGGAGGTCATCAGGGTGGTCGTGGGGGGCGAGCCGGGCTGGGTGGTCGGGGGCGGGTTGTTGCTCCCGCTGCTGGTGGCGAGGGCAACGCCACCCCCCACCAGCGCCGCTCCCCCCACCGCCGCCACCACCGTCGCCGTCCCCACCCCCGCCGCCGCAAACCCGGCGGGCACCGCCGGAAACACGGCCGCGGGCGCGCCCGCCGCGATGGGCGCCACCGGCACATCCTTCCTGCATTCGCCCTCGCTCTTCACCACCAGGGCCTCGTTGTCCACCGTCCGGTTCTCCGCGAACTTCTGGTCGAACGCGTTCACGTAGTAGAGGACCTTCTTCCCGATCAGCTGCTTCTTGGGCTTGGGAAGGATCCCGAAGTGGCAGGGGGCATCCGCCTTCATCTCCACGTAGTACCAGTTCGGCGGCCCGTCCTCCTGGCGAAAATACACGCGCGCCCGCGCGAGCTGGTCGGCGGGCGAAAAGCACGCGTTCAACCTTGGATACTTCTCGGCCACGATGCAGCCCACCGGCTTGTGGTCGATGTTCAGGCCCTGGGCCAGAAGAGGCCCCGCCCACGGCAGCAACAGCAACGCGAATCCGCACCGGACGGCTCGCTCCAACATGACTTGCCTCCCTAGGGCTTTGCGCCGCGACCGGACACAAGGAGAGTTGGCCCGGACCGGCAGGAGGGACTGTTCTTTGTGCGCGCTTCTTATAGCACGAAAGCGATGCTGTTCCGAACACAACAAGGGCGTTTTGTTCCCGCTAGGCTTGACGCTGAGGCCGAGGCGCGCCGAGCGGCGGTTCCGGGCAGGGTGGCAGCGGTGAGCCTAGCGCGGCTTAGCTCTCTCCTCCGCTCCCAGGCGGCGAGCCCAGGGCGTCTCGGAAAACTCCTGCCGCAGCCGCTTTCGATCGGCGGCCGCGCCCTCCGCGTCTCCGGCCGCCTCCCGCGCCGCCGCTCCTCCGAACAGGGCCTGGGCCACGTAGGGGCTGGTCGGGGCCTCGAGCACGAGACCGGAGAAGGCCTCCGCCGCTTCTCGGGGGTGACCGGCCCGGACCAGGCTCTCCCCGCGCAGGCACAGCAACTCCGCTCGCAGGGGCGACCCCCCGGCAGCGAAGCTCGCGCCGTGCCGGGCGTACTCGGCGGCCTCTTCGAACGCCCCGGCCGCGTACGCCTGCGACGCGCGTTCGTAGAGGGTCGTCGCATCCCCCGCCGGATGTCGGGCCCCGCCCACGAACCGGCTGGCCACCAGGAGGAGCACGAGCCCGCCGGGAACGAGGCTGCCCCAGCGACGGCCGGGCGAGGGCAGGGCGCACGCATCCGCGGGGTTTGGCCCGGGGGTGGGGCTTGACTCGGCGGCTGGCCGCCGGCGCCGCATCCCCGCCGCCACCACTCCGAGGGCGATCCCGCTCAGGCCGAGGCCCAGCCAGTCGGCCGCGTTGCGCGAGGGGTAGACGAGGCGCACCGTGCGCTGCCTTGGTATCACCATCATGAGGGCGGGCGAGACCAGGTAGGGGCCGTCCGCTCCCTCCGCGCGCCAGCGCGGGTGATAGGAGACCTTCACCAGCAGCGGGTGGCCGGGCGTGTTTGTCGTGATGGTGAGGCCCTCCGCCTCCACCGTCTCCTCCACCTTGACGCCCTCGGCGAGCGGCACCAGGGGCGGGGCCAGCCACTCGTCCCCCTCCACGACCGCGATGCGGGGGTCGTCGGTGAAGACGAGGGGGGCCGGGCTGAGCGGCTTGCGCGTGAACCAGCGGTAGGCCTTGTCCCGCCAATGGGCGGGCGAGGAACGCACGGGCGCGAAGCGTAGCGGCTCCACGTAGGAGGATCCGGAAGAGGCCAGGTGGAAGATCCGGTAGGGGGGGATGCTGGCCACGCTCATCACGTCGGCACGGGTGTCCAGGGCGGAGATGAGCTGGGGCGAGAGGGCCACGATCTCGTTGACGTTGAAGAGCCGCAGGCGGGGAAAGGCGTTCTCGGGATCGAAGTGCGAGTACTCGCGGCTTCGGAAGGGGTTGGGAGAGGTCGCGAAAAGCTCGGAGGCCAGATAGTAGACGGCGTGGGTCTGGAGGCTGGCCTGGTTGTAGACCCCCTCCAGGGTGGAGCGGCCCGTGAAGAAGGGCAGGGTTTCGTACATCCGGATGGAGCCCGCTTTTTCGTGGGTCGGGCTGTATTCCACCGCCACCCGCGGATCGGCGACCGTGCCCCGGAGGCGGTCGGAGAGCTCGCTAAAGGCGGGCCACAGCTCCTTGGCCTCGAGGCCGGTGTAGTTCCAGTCGATCCAGGAACGCAGGACCTTCGATTGGCTGTCTGCATGCCAGAGGGCCAGCACCAGGAACCCCAGGGCGGCCAGGTCCGGGGCGGCCAGGCGGCGGAGGACGAGGCCGAGGGCGGCGCCCCCCGCCAGGCAAAGCGCGAGGTGGGCGAAGGGGACGAAGCGGACGTCGATGATTCCGAGGGCCGGCCCCGCCGCGGCCAAGGCCGCTCCCACCGCCGCCGCGTGGATGACGAACAACAGCCGGTGGTCGGGCCCCCCGGTACGGCGGGCCCAGAGCAGCGTGCGCAGGAGCCCGGCCGCCGCGAAAACGAAGAGGGGCCAGAGCAGGACCGGGAAGAGCCCGCGGGTGGTGACGGTGATCCAGGGGTCATCGTAGGGGGTGGTCCAGCGCCAATAGAAAAGGAGGGGCACGAGCGTGGTGCCGGCAAGGGCGAAGGCCAGCCCGGCCAGGGCCAGGAGCCAGCGGAGCGTCCGCGCGGGGCGGCGGGCCGCGTAGAGGAAAAAGGAAGCGGACAGGCCGGCCCAGAGCACGGCGTACCCGTGGGCGAGGGCGGTGAGGGCAAGGAGGACGGCCGGGACCCAGGGTCCGCGGCCATCCGCAAAGCACCGATACGTGCCGCCCAGGAAGAGGACGGCCAGGCCGATGCCGAGCGTGTAGGCGAACTCCCCGGTCAGGGTGCTGGCCAGGCTGCCCCCCCAGATCGGGTTCTCCTCCAGGAAGAGGAACACCAAGGCCCCCGCCGCGCCCAGGAGGGGGGCGGGAAAACCGAAACCCATGAGCCGGAGGGCGGCGTAGCTCAAGAGAGGCAGGAGGAACACGCCCAGCACGGTGCCGAGCTTGAAGGCCACCGGCATCCCCGTCAGGGGGGCCAGGCTGGAGATGATGAGGAAAGGGAGGGGAAAGTAATAGAGAAGAAGCGGCTGCCCCAGGTAGGCCCCGGGGTACCAGCCGTGGAGGCGCAAGCTCGGCAGGAGGCGCTCGTGGAACCAGACCGCGGTGGGATAGTGGCAGGGCGTATCGCCTCCCGCCGCGATGGTGGGCAGCAAGAGCAGCGAGGGCCTGAGGTAGTCCAGGAGCACCAGAAGCAGGGCGAGGAGGCCGAGGGCGTCCGCGGTCCGCTCCCGCCAGCGGGGCAATGACATGCGCGGGAGAGTCTAACCCATGCCCCCGCCCCGCCCCCGCATGCTCGTGATGGCCGGCGTCTTTACGCGAGCCGCGCCGTCGGCTAGGATCGTGGCCCGGATCTCAACCACCCAGACAGGAGCCATGAAGCAGGCGGCCCGCATCCTGATCGTCGACGACGACCCGGAGATCGGCGGGATGCTCACGCGCTCCCTCTCCCGCCACGGGTTCCAGATCGACGCCGTGGGGTCGGCGGAGGAGGCCCTGGCCCGGGCGGAGACCACCGCTTACGACGCGGCCTTGGTGGATCTGGTCATGCCCGGCCGCGACGGGGCCGACCTGGCGGAAGCCCTGCGCCGGAAGATCCCCGGCATGCCGATCGGTCTGCTGACCGGCTACACCCATTCCCCGCTCATCCCCACCGCCCAGCGCTCCGGGGTGGCCGTCTTCACCAAGCCCGTCATCATCAAGGACCTGGTGGACTTTCTGCTGTCCGAGATCAGATAGCGGTCTCGGCCGGGCGCCCCCCCCGCCGGCGGCGGGCCGCCTCTTGCTTGCGCAGCAGACGCTCCCGCCGGCGCCAGAAGGCGTTGGCCAAGCGCCGCGATCGCTGGTCCTCCCGACGCTCCAGGAGGTCGAGGGCGCGGTCCACCACCGCCAGAGCCGCCTCGGGGTCGCGCCGGCGGTGCTCGTGCTGCATGGCCAGCTCGTGCATGGCCAGGGGCTCGCCCGCTTCCGCGGCCGCCGCCCAGAGGCCGGCCGCCTCCTCGAGATCGCCGGCCCGCTTGGCCCGCGCGGCCAGCCCGAGCAGAGCGGCCGTGCGCAGGGGGCCCGTCCCCTGCGCGGCCGCGCGCCGGTACTCGCTCTCCGACCGCTCGTAGAGCCGCGCGCGCTCGAGCACGCGGGCCAGGCTGTAGAGGTCGCGCGGGTCCTCGGCCAGGTCCCCCTCCACCCACTGGCAGGCCAGGATGGAGAGCGCGGCCAGGGAAACGATGTCCTGGCGGTTGTGGGCAAAGACGCGGGCCAGGGCGCGGGCGTCCCGGCGCCGTACGTAGTCGAAGTAGACCTGGGGGATCTCCTCCCCCGGGATGTCGTCATCCCGGTAGAGGCCCAGGAGCTCCCTTTCCAGGGACTGCAAGCGGCACGACTCCAGCCGAGCCTTCCACAGCCGGCGGGCGGGATGCAGAAGGTCCAGATGGGGCGCCTCGGTCAGGGGAAATCGCTCCCGGTTCAGGCGGTAGCGGGCGTCGAGCAGGGGGAGGTCGAACATCTTGCCGTTGAACGTGACCAGATGGGAGAAGCGGCGGAGGTCGCTGGCCAGCGCATGAAGGAGGGAGGCCTCCTCGTGGTAGTCGCGCATGAAGTACTGGCGGACGAGGAAACGGTCCCCCTCCACGTAGCCGATCCCGACCAGGAAGGCGGCCGTGCCCGCTCCCCCGGCCAGGCCCGTGGTCTCGGTGTCCAGGAAGACGGCGGAGGAAAGGTCGAAGGACGTGAGCTCCGGCTCCGCGGTGAGGACGCCCACGGTGTTGGAAGCCACGGTGTAGAAACGGCTCAAGGGGACCTCTCCTTGTCGGGCCTCGAGGTGGACACCCGCCTCCATGAGGAAGAACTCCCCCCGCTCGTTCTCGATCCTCATCCCCTGGACCAGCTCCTCGAGGGGCACCGCCACGGGTTGGGGGCGGGGGCGGCACCGGGAAGCGGTCGCCACCAGGCGCTCCAAGCGGGCCTTCAACGAGCCTTCCCCGGCCTCCCCGAGGAGGGTCTCTTCCAGGGCCTCGAGGGGAGCGGGGCTGGCCCCGGGGTCGCGGCGCAGGCGCCGCAGCCGGTCCTGGAGGGAGGGCGTGCTCAGCACACGCGCGCCTCCCCTTCCCCGCCGCGGGGGCCGGGTCTGGGCGTCATCCGAGGATGGCTCCGAGGAGGGCCAGGGCGACCTCCTTGCCACGATCGCCGACCTCGCCCGCCGGTCCCACGCAGGACGGGCAGCCGTCCTGGCAGGGGCAGGAAGCGATGAGCGACCGGCTCTCCCTGAGCAGGCGGTCGTGCAGGCGGTACAGGGGCTCGGAGAGCCCGATGCC
Organism: Vicinamibacteria bacterium; assembly: GCA_035566715.1. GTDB lineage: Bacteria > Acidobacteriota > Vicinamibacteria > Fen-336 > Fen-336 > DATMML01. The sequence goes on along the minus strand of DATMQU010000333.1, from coordinate 366 downwards.
TCCCGGGTAGTTGTCGTAGAGAAAGACGATGGGCTCGTAGTCGTCCGGCGGGGGCGGCGCCGCGAGTCTCTCGCTCCACCCCCTCTGTATCCGGGCTTCACCCTGGCCGTTGTCGCCCAGCGCCACCCCCAGGTCGTGGCGGTCGCACATCAGGAAGAGCGCCGCCATCTGCCCCAGGGTGTGGGAGAGGGCCACCACTCCGTCCCGCCGCTCCTCGCCCCGGAAGGGCAGGCCGCCGAGGACCTCCTTGGGGATGGTCAGCCAGTACGAGGTGGTGTGCATCTCGTTCTCCGGCATCTGGAGGTCCCCCGCCCCCACGTTCTCGTTGGTGTGGAACTTGATCTTCTTGAAGCCCACCACCTGCGA
>DATMQU010000332.1:0-6780 GCA_035566715.1 Vicinamibacteria bacterium | reverse complement strand
CGGGGATCATGACGCCCGAGCTCTATCACCCGGTGCTTGAGTGCTTCATGCGCGGCCTACCCCATGCGTACCGGGATGTGGTACGCCCCCCGGGCGCGGTGCTGCGGCTCGACGTGGCCGGAGAGTGCGGGGGAACCTGGTTTCTCCGTCGGGAAGGCAGCGCCTGGCGGCTCGAGGACCGTGCCCCCGGCCCGCCAACGTCACGGGTCACGATTCCGCAGGAGATCGCCTGGCGCGTCTTCACCAAGGGCATCGACCGCGAAGCGGCCGCGGGACAAGCGCGGGTCGATGGAGACCGGGACCTGGGCCTTCACGTGTTGGGGATGACGGCCATTGTCGGGTGAGCGCACGCGGGGCCGATGCGGGCGGCGTAAAGCGCCGCCGCGCGAAGCTCGACGCCTAGACATCGTGCATTGAGGGGGGGTATTGGATGGACGAGCAAGTCTTGCGGCTCGCGCTTCTACAGCTCCTGACCGCTGGTCAGGCCCACGTCACGGTGGACAAGGCCCTGGCCGGGCTCGAGCCTGGCCTCCGGGGTCGGAGGCCAAAGGCCGAGATCCACTCCGTCTGGGAGGAGCTGGAGCACATGCGGATCGCCCAGGAGGACATCTTGCGCTACTCGCTCGACCCGGCCTGGACGTCTCCGGAATGGCCGCAGGGATATTGGCCGACGCGCGCGGAGCCCACCGAAGCCATCTGGTCCTCGTCGCTCTCGCGCTTCCGGGCCGACCTGGAGGAGCTCGGCAACCTCATCCGCGACCCTCAGCGCGACCTGACGGCCAAGATCCCCCATGGGGAGGGGCGCACCCTCCTGCGCCAGATCCTGGTCGTGGCCGACCACAACGCCTACCATCTGGGCCAGATCGTCCAGGCGCGGAGGCTGCTGGGCGCGTGGTCGGGGTCGTAGTTCCGCCCGCGCCGGCCGTTACCGCCGCCCCGCGGACAAGGCTGCGGGGCCCGTGGGGGATGGCCCATCCGATCAGGCCAGAGCGACGAGTGCGCTAGCGCGGGGGGAAACGAATTGCGGGTTCGAATCATCGTTCTGAGCCTGCCGGTCTTGGCCACGATGTCATGGCGGGCGGGAGTTCCTTCCGGGGCTGCGCCGCAACAGAGCTCTCCTACCGCCGAGGTGGCCAACACCGCTCCCGGAGCGGAAGCGCGTTTTCCCGTGGCGCACGTCCATTTCGGCGGCGTCTGTAAAGGGTATCTCTACATCGGCCCCCGCAGCGTGCGGTACGACGTCGTACGGCCGGACAAGAACAAGAGCCATTCCTTTCAAGTTGCGCGCTCCGAAATCATGGGCGTCCAGCAGTGGATTCTGGTGAGCCAGCTGCAGAACATCACCGAGTTCAGAACGTCGCGGGCTGTTTATCACTTTTGGCTGCTCTCGAACGATGCCGACGTCGATTCCGGCGGCCTGTTGAATGTCAATGCCGCTGCGCCGGCGACAACGCTGATTGCGGCCTTGCGCAATCCTGGGGGCGGACAAAACGAGCCGCCCGGTCCATCGCCAGCGCCCGCATCCCCTGGTCCTTCGGGGCCGGTAGTCACGGCTGGGACGGGCGCGCCGTCAGGATCGGGGGCATCGGGCGCGACCTCCAGCCAAAATACGACCCGCCCCTTGCCCTCGGGAGCGCTGGACGGAATCTACGTCGGGCTCGACATTCCAAGCCAGAAGATCCGGCGCCTGAATTTCAATCCGGACGGCTGGGTGGTCAAGGATGTTCCTCCGGAAGGCATGATCGGCTTTGATTTCACCGCCTATCGTAATGCCCCCGGCACGAACAAGAACTGGGTCGGCCGCTACCAGGTGAACGGAGACAAGATCACCATTGACTGGCAGGATTTCCGAGGGCCGGGCTACCCGCCGAACCGTGAGGTCGTGGCGCGCAACGAAGTCTCTGCGCATCCCACCTCCGCCGTAGGTACGGACACCTTCATTCCAATGTGCCGCTGCACCGGAAAGAGATTCTCGGGCACGTACATCTGGGGTCTGCCCGTCGCCGGACAATACCTGCAGTTTTTCCCGGATGGCACGTTCATTGACCACGGCGTGACCGACCAATTGATCGTGCCGAGTCGCTTCTATGAGCATCCGCGGACGCAACGAGGTGCGTACTCCATCCAGAGCCAGACCATGATTTTCACGTTTCCTGACGGCCGCCGCGCCACACGAACGTTCATGGCCCCAGAAGCGCAAGCGAAGGATCCCGCGTTCGACTGGATCGGTCTGGGTTGGCATCAGCTTTACGAACAGAACTATGAGAAGCGGCTGAGGCAGTGAGAGAGCATTCGGAACGGCGGGCTGACGCTTCCTTCCCCTGACGCTCGGGGCACAACGATACTGAGTCATCACGCCGATGGCCGCGGATATCGGCGGCCACCCCGCATCTGGGCACGGCGGGGGCTCGAGGGGTTTCTAGTGCCAGCCCCTCCGGTCGCGCAGGGAGGTGACGTGGGCGACGTGGTGCCGGCCGTGCCACGCGTAGAGGGCGAGCGTGCGCTCCAGGCTCACGAGGCCCAGCTCGGGATGGCGGTAGCGGCGCTCCCAGTCGGAGGGAGCGAGCGACCGCAGGAGCCGGGTCCAACGCCGGTGGAGCGCGTCGAGCATGTCCAGCGATACCTCGAGAGGGGCGGACCGCGCGTCGGGGAGCTCCGCCCAGCGGTCTTCCTGGTACGGCTTGATCGTGGGCTCGTCCTCGGTCAGAGCCAGCCGGAAGCGGACGTAGCCGTTAAGGTGGCTGTCCGGCACGTGGTGCACCACTTGGCGCACCGTCCAGCCACCCGGGCGATAGGGTGTCTCGATCTGCTCCGGCCCCAGCCCAACGACGGCCTCGCGGAGTCGGGCCGGGGCGGCCTCGATCTGATCGATGCGGGCGAGGCGCTCCGCCTCCGTGGTCGTGGCGGGGGGCCGGAAATCACCGATGGGAAAGCGCAGGTCGTCTGTCACGTCGCTCCTCCTGGTCCTCCACCCCGACCACGGCGTGGAAGGAAAATTGTAGCCCCGCCGCCGCCGCCCGTATAATCCGCCCGAGCCGGCCCGTCCCTCGGGACGCGCGCGCCCGCCCGCGAAGGAAGCCTCATGTCCAGGAAGGCGACGTCCAGCGTCTCTCTCGCCATCTTCCTGGCGGTTGCCGGCGCGTGTTCGAGGCCGTCTGTCCCCGGGGTCAGCGCAAGCGAGGTGGTCCTGGGGATGTCCGCCCCCCTCTCCGGCCCCGCCGCCGCCTGGGGCTCCGTCTCCCGGGGCGCCCAGGCTTGGGCCTCGCACGTGAACGCCGGGGGCGGCGTCCACGGCCGCCGGATCCGAGTGGTGGTGAAGGACGACGGATATCTTCCCGGTCGGGCGGTGGCCAACCTGACCGAGATGAAGGACTCCGCCTTCGCCGTCGTGGGCCTGACGGGCACGGCCGTGCTGAATGCGACCAAGGACGTGGTCGCCGAGACCGGCATCCCGGTGGTCTATCCCTTCGGCAACCCCCGCGTCTGGGCGAGGCAGCCCCGGGCCAAGATCGAGCGCGTGTTTGCGGTGTCTCCCGACTACGAGAGCGAGGGGGCGTTCCTGGCCGAGCAGGCGGCCACCCGAGGGGGGGCGCGCAAGATCGCGGTCTTTTACCAAAACGACGAGTACGGCAAGGACGGCCTCGCGGGCCTGCGGCGCGGCCTGCAAAAAGTGGGGGGCTCTCTGGTGGGAGAGGTGCCCTACGAGCTGCAGGACCGGGAGATGAGCATCCATGCCCTGAAGATAAAGGACGCGGGGGGCGACGCGGTCGTCCTCTTCTCCACCACCACCCACGGTGCGAACCTGGTGAAGGAGATGGCCAAGGTTGGCTACCGACCACTCGTCTTTGCGTCCTTTCCCTTAGGCGACCGCCAGGTGATGTTCCGCCTCCTGGGTGAGTTATGGGAGGGCGCCTATTTTGACGTGGCCGCGTCCGTGGTGGGCGAGCCGGAGGCGGACCGCGTGCTCCAGGTGCTCCTCCAGGAGGACGCCACGCTCAAGGGCCGGGAGGGGTTCGCCTTGGACGGGGCCGCGGCCATGAGCCTGGCCGTGGAGGGACTGAGGCGGGGGGGGCGGGACCTGACCCGCGAATCGTTCGTGGCCGGGCTGGAGGGGCTCCGGGATTGGACCCCGGAAGGCCTGGGCGCACCCATCTCGTTCGGGCCCGGCCGGCGACACGGCCGCAACGGCGTGCGCCTGCTGCGGGCGGGCCCCGCCGGCGAGGCGTCCTTCACCGTGGTCACCCCCTACCAGAGCTTCGCTCCCCTTTTCTAGATGAGCCTCCTCCGCATCCGCGACCTGCGGCTGAACTTCGGCGGCCTCCAGGCCCTGGCGGGGGTGAGCCTGGACCTGGGGGAAGGGGAGACGCTCGCTCTCATCGGCCCCAACGGCTCCGGCAAAACCTCGCTATTCAACTGCATCACCGGGCTCTACCGCGCCACCTCGGGGGCGCTCGAATTCGCGGGGGAAAGCCTGATCGGGGTCCTCCCCCACGCCGTGGTGGGGCTTGGCATCGCGCGCACGTTTCAGAACTCGCGCCTCTTTCCGAGCCTCTCCGTGCTCGACAACTTGCTGCTCGGGCGCCATCGGCACTTCAAGCGCCGCCTCCTCGACGCCGTCCTGCGCCGCCGCGGAGAGGAGACTCGCCAGCGCCGTCGCTGCGAGGAGATCGTCGAGTTCCTGGGCCTTCGAGCCTGGCGCAAGCACCGCGCGTCGGACTGCCCCTACGGGGTGCAGAAGCGGGTCGAATTCGGACGGGCCCTCGCCACCGAGCCCCGCCTCCTCCTTCTCGACGAGCCCTTCTCGGGCCTGAACGCGGAGGAAAAGGAAGAAGCCTCTCGGTGTGTCCGCGAGGTGGGGGGCCGGCTCGGACTGGCCATCCTCCTTGTCGAGCACGATCTGCCCGCGGCCTCCAGCCTGGCCGGACGCATGATCGCGCTCGACCGGGGCGCCAAGATCGCGGAGGGGACGCCCTCGGACGTGCGGCGGCACCCCGAGGTGGTGCGGGCCTATTTGGGTGATGGATGAGCCCGCCCCTGCTCCGAATCCGGGACCTGGAAACGCTCTACTTCGAGCGCGTGGCCGCCCTCTCCGGCGTGTCCCTGGAGGTGGAGGAAGGGGAAATCGTGGCCGTGCTGGGGCCAAACGGCGCCGGAAAGACGACCCTCCTGCGCACGCTGGCGGGTCTCCTTCTGAACCAGCCCCGCCATGGCACGATCGAGCTCGGAGGGAAGAGGATCGAGCGCCGACCCCCGGAGGAGATCGCGCGCCTTGGCGTCGCCTTCGTTCCCGAGGACCGGGGCCTCTTCCGCGAGCTGACCGTGGCCGACAACCTGGAACTGGGGCTCTGGGGCCGGAAGGGCAGCGAGGCCTCCGCGGCCCTGGACTTCGTCCATCGTCTGTTCCCGGCCCTCAAGGAGAGCACGCGTCAGCAGGCCGAGACCCTGTCCGGGGGCCAGCAGCAGATGCTGGCCCTGGGCCGTGCCCTCCTTCGCCGTCCCCGTCTGCTCCTCCTCGACGAGCCCTCGCTCAACCTCGCCCACCCCGCCGCGGAGGCCTTGTTCGCAGCGCTGGGCGAGATCGCCCAGGGGGGAACGGCCATCCTGCTCGTCGAGCAGGACACCCGCTTGGCCCTGAAGATCGCCCGGCGGGCCGCCATCCTCGAGGCAGGCCGGATAACCCTCGAGGGAACGCCCCTTGAGCTCGAGGCCCACACGGAGGTGCGCGCCGCCTATCTAGGCCGGGCCGACTCCCCTCCCGGGCCGGCGGCGACGCCCCCCGCACAGGCCGCGGGGACCGCCCGCTCAACTCCTGACCCGGTGGCCTCCACCCCCGTCGAAAAAGACCGCCGAGACGCAGGCTTTGCCCCCACGCGCTCGGCGTCGTGGGGACTCGGCCTGCTGGTCGCTGCCCTCCTCGCCCTGCCCATCCTGGGACCGGACTCCTGGACCGTGCGGGCCACCATCATCTGGCTGACCGCGATCGCGGTCCTGGGCCAGGGCCTCCTCATTGGTCAGTGCGGCCTGGTTTCCTTCGGCCAAGCGGGCTTCCTGGCCATCGGGGCCTATGCCTTCGGACACCTAAGCCGGGCCGGCGTGCCTTTCCTGGCCGCGCTTGCGGGCGCGGGTCTGCTCGCGGCTTTGGCGGGAACCGCCCTGGGGTTTCCCTCCCTCCGTTTGAAGGGCCCCTACCTGGCCATCGCCACCCTGGGCTTCGGCATCGCCGTCTATCAGATCCTGGCCGCGTCCCCCCTACTCTCCGGGGGGCGACAGGGGCTGAGCGTGCCCCGCCTGCCCCCCCTCCTCGGCCTCTCGCGCGGACATTCCGCCTACTACATCTACTTGATCCTACTCCTGGCCTTCCTGGCCGCCACCTTCAACATCGTCTCCTCCTACCTGGGCCGGGCCTTCGCCGCCATCCGCGACAGCGAGGTAGCCGCGGTGGCCATGGGCATCGACCTCGCCCGCTACAAGCTTCTGGCCTTCGCGATCTCATCCTTTTATACGGGCGTGTCGGGTGCCCTCTACGCCCAGTTCCTGGGCCACCTGGAGCCGCAGAGCTTCACGATCGCGGAGTCGCTCAACCTCTTCGTGGCCGTGGTGGTGGGCGGCCTCACGTTCGTGGAGGGATCGGTCCTGGGCGCGGCCTTCGTCGTGCTCCTGCCCGCCCTCTTCGGGGCCGCGGGCTGGCTCGTCCCCCTGACGTTCGGGCTTTCCCTCCTCGCGGTGATGCTCTTCGAGCCCCAGGGCCTGGCCGGCCGCGGCCGCAAGCTCCGCTCCTAC
>DATMQU010000331.1:0-8538 GCA_035566715.1 Vicinamibacteria bacterium | reverse complement strand
CTGGCCGCGGGCGCGGGGCCGAGCCCCCGCTCGGAGATGGAGCGCGGCCGCGAGCGCGGCCAGGGCCTCGGCGGGGGGGGATGGCGGCGGTGACGGGGTCCCGAGGTGCTCCTCGATGAACCCCGTGTGGAGCTCACCTCTCCGGAACGACGGATGGTCCACGATGGCCTTCAGGCGGGAGAGGTTGGTGACCACACCCAGGACGGCCGTGCGGCGGAGGGCGTCCGCCATTCGCTCGATGGACTCCGCGCGGTCGCGGCCCCAGGTCACGAGCTTGGCCAGGAGGGGGTCGTAGTGGATGGTCACCTCGCCCCCCACGTTGATCCCGGAATCGACGCGCACGCCCGGGCCCTCCGGCCAGGCCAGGTGGAGGATCCGCCCCGGCGAGGGCAGATCGTCATGCTCGGGGTCCTCCGCGTAGAGTCGGCACTCCAGGGCGTGGCCGCGCCCCCCCACTCCGTCGGGGCCGAAGGGCAGCTTCCGTCCCGCCGCGATTTCGATCTGCGCGCGCACCAGGTCCAGGCCCGTTACCGCCTCCGTGACCGGATGCTCCACCTGGAGCCGAGTGTTCATCTCCAGGAAGTGGAATCGCCCCCCGGCGTCCAGCAGAAACTCCACCGTTCCCGCATTGACATAGCCGGCGGCGCGGGCGGCCGCCACCCCCGACGCGCAAAGGGAGTCGCGCGCGCTGGGGGGGAGGGCGGGGCTGGGCGTCTCCTCCACGACCTTCTGGTGCCGTCTCTGGATCGAGCACTCGCGCTCCCCGAGGTGGACGATGCTCCCGTGGGCGTCGGCCAGCACCTGGACCTCCAGGTGGCGGGGGCGCTCCAAGAAGCGCTCCAGGACCACGGCGTCGTCGCCGAAAGCCGCGCGCGCCTCGCGGCGGGAGGCGGCGAGGGCAGAGGGGAACGCCTCCGCCCCGGGCACCACGTGCATCCCCTTGCCCCCGCCGCCCCGCGAGGGCTTGATCATCACCGGCCAGCCGATGCGGGCGGCTTCGGCGAGCAGGGTAAGGTCGTGCTGATCGTCGCCGTCGTAGCCGGGCACCACGGCAACCCCGGCCGCGGCCATCAGCCGGCGGGCCCCCTTCTTGTCCCCCATCCGCCGGTGCACGGCCGCCGGGGGCCCGATGAAGGTGAGGCCCGCCGCCTGGACCGCGTCCGCAAAATCGCCGTTCTGGCTGAGGAAACCGTAGCCGGGATGGACCGCGTCGGCCCCCGTGGCCCGGGCGGCGGCCAGGACGGCGGGGATGGAGAGATAGGACCGCTCAACCTCCGCCGGCCCCAAGAGGACGGCCTCGTCCGCCTCCCGGACGTGCCGGGCCTGGGGCTCCACCTCGGAGTAGACGGCCACGGTGGGGATGCCCAGGACCCGACACGTGCGAGCCACCCGCACGGCAATCTCGCCGCGGTTCGCGATCAGGATCTTGCGGAACAGGGCCATGTCCCATGTTACCGTCATCCGCCGGCCCGCGCCCTTCCCCGGGGCTCAGGGAAGGGCGGCCCCGGGGGCCAGCGATGGCAGGTCGAAACGGCCGATCCAGCGGTGATCGAGGGTCCCCAGGTAGAGCCTTCCCTCGTGCTCGCGGGCGGTGGTGATCTGCTGGACCCGCCGACCCCCCGGATCCTGGAAGCTGCGGATCAGATTGCCTTTGGCGTCCAGCTCCACCACGAGGCCGTAGGGAGCGGGCTTCGGCCAGGCCAACTTCGGCAGCTTGGACAGAAGGCTCTTCGCCCAGGGGTGGGGGTGGAGGGCGTCCAGGAGGTCGTTGCGCACGGTGAAGAGTGCCACCCAGAAAGTGCCCCGGGGGGAGCGGTCCAGGTTGTCCGGAAACCCGGGCAGGCCCTCCGCGAACGTGTCCGCGGTGCCCGCGCGCGGGCCTTGGAGCCAGTAGCGGGTGATGCGATAGCGGTAGGTCTCGTTGATGAGGACGAAGCTCTCGTCCCGCGCGAGGGAGACGCCGTTGGCGAAATAGAGCCCGCGCAGGAGGACCCGGGTCTCCCTCGAGACGGGGTCGTAGCGCAAGAGTCGGCCGTGGGGCCGGGCCTCGAGCAGGTCGTAGAGGTACTCGCTCTGGCCGAACCGAGAGCTCGAGTCCGAGAAATAGATGGTCCCGTCGGCCGCGATGTCCAGGTTGTTGGTGAAGCGGAAAGGAATGCCCTCGGCCTCGGTAGCGAGCACGCTCACGCGGCCCTCCGGGTCGACGGCGAGCAGCCCCCGGCGGGAATCGCAGACCACGAGGTTCCGGGCAGGGTCGAAGCGGAGGCCCAGAGGCCGGCCCCCGGTGACCGCGAATTCCTCGGGGGAGCCGTCGGGCAAGCGGAGGCGCAGGAGCGTGCCGTCCGCGGTGCCCGTGTACAGCCGGCCCAGGCCGTCGAAGGCCACGTCCTCGGGGCCGTGAACGCGGCCCCCGGCCAGGAGCGTCGCCGAGGCGAGGGCGTCGTTGGGTGCGAGGGGACCCGTGAGGGGGGGCTTGGGGGGTGGGGCGTAGGCGAGGGGCGCGATCGGCGCGGGAAGGGCCAGAAGAAGGATGAGGGCCAGCCCCAGGAGGGCGGCCGCACCCCCGAGAAGACGCCGCCCCAACCTACCTCACCCAGGAAGGCTTGCGCTTCTCGAGGAAGGCGCGCATGCCCTCTTGACCCTCGGGGGAGGCGCGCAGGTCGGAAATCCGTTCCACGGTGTAGCGCTGCACATCCTCCACCCGCCGCCAGGCCACCTCGCGGATGAGGGCCTTGGCCTCGGCTACCGCGCGGGGCCCGGATTGGAGCAGCTCCTGGACGCGCCCTTCGACGGCGGCGTCCAGATCCTCCAAGGGAACGGCCGCGCGAACGAGGCCGATCTCCGCTGCCCGCACCGCCTCGAACCGCTCCCCGGTCAGGAATAGCTCACGCGCGGCCGACTCCCCTATCTTGCCGATCACGTAGGGCGAGATCACGGCGGGAACGATCCCCAGCCTCACTTCGGTGAAGCCAAACTGCGTGCCCAGGGCCGCGATGGGGATGTCAGAGGCCGCCACCAAGCCCGAGCCGCCCCCCAGGGCGGCCCCCTGCACGCGGGCCACGATCGGCTTGGGCGAGTTGTAGACGGTGAAGAAGAGGTCGGCCAGGGCCTGGGCCTCGCGCAGGTTCTCCTCGCGCGTGAAGCCCGCCGCCGCCTTCATCCATTGCAGGTCGGCCCCCGCGCAGAAGGAGGGCCCGCGGCCCCCGAGCACGACGACCCGGACTTGGTCCAGAGATCCCATGTCGAAGAGCGTCTTGCGCAGCTCCGTGACCATGAGCCCGTCGAACGCGTTCCGATTTTCGGGCCGGTTCAGCCAGACGCGCGCCACGGGTCCGTCCAGCTCCAGCTGCAGGCGTTCCAGTTCCACGTCTCTCCTCCGGCCGGCGAGGGAGCGCAGTATGACATGCCCTCCGGAGCGGGGCCAGTCAGGCCGCGGCGGGGCCGCGCGGGCCTCCCGCGCCACCCGTCACGTTCGGACGATTTGAGACATCTTTCTCGACGACATCCCTCGCGCCCGAAGCGACTGTTACGATTGGCCCTTGAGGGACCTCGTCGTGGACCCGGCTGGCCCGCACCCCTTCTGATCCCGCGCGATCGAGCCTGGAGGAGTCGATGATCCCTGTTGCGCTGGTCGCCCTGCTCGCGAGCTCAGCGTCGGCGCCTTCCTTCACGGTGCAGGCGGATCCCGAGCTCACGGCGCGCCTCGAACGCTCACGCAGTGCCCACGGCATTCCGGGCATGGGCGCCCTCGTCCTGCGGGAAAACCGAATCACGATCGCGGTGACGGGCAAGCGGCGCTCCGACCGTGATGCCCCTCTCGTCGCCACCGACGCCTTCCACTTGGGCTCCGACACCAAGAGCATGACCGCGTCGCTGGTCGCGCGGCTCGTGGAGAGGCGGCGGCTGCGCTGGGACGAGACGCTGGCGGAGGCCCTTCCGGAGATCGCGCCGAGGATGGATCCGGGGTTCAAGTCCGTCACCCTGGACATGCTGATGAGGCACGTGGCCGGCCTGCCCACCGGCGGGGCGTTCACCCCCGAGTTCACGGCCGGGTTCGACGACGAGCATTGGCCGATCGCCCGGCAACGCCGATGGATGGCGGAGCGGTTTCTGTCGCGCCCGCCCACGGAGACACCGGGCACGCGCTTCGCCTACTCGAACTACGGGTATCTGATCCTCGGCCACGTGGTCGAGCACGCCGCCGGCAAGACCTGGGAGGAGCTGGTGCGCGAAGAGGTCTTCGCGCCCCTCGGAATGACCGGTTGCGGCTTCGGCCCCACCGCGACGTCGGCCCAGCCCGAGGGCAACTGGGCTCACGACGTGAAGAACAACGTCTACGTGCCGACCGAGGAGGACAATCCGCCGCTCATCGGACCCGCGGGCACGGTCCACTGCCCGCTCGTCGACTGGGCACGGTTCGCGGCCGCCCACGCGGGCTCCGGTCCCCCGGGGTGGCTGACGGAGGCCTCGCTCGCCCACCTTCACGAGCCGAGGAGTTTCGAAGGCGTTTCGTCCGGCAAGGACATCGCGCTCGGCTGGGGAGTGACGCGCACCCAGCCGCCGCGCCTCACTCATTCCGGCAGCAACGGCTACAACCACGCGGAGATCGTGGTGATTCCGCAATTGCACGCCGCGGTGCTGGTCACAAGCAACGCGGGCGACGAGCCGGCCCGTGCCGCGGCCAAGGAAATGCTCGACTCGCTTGTCGAGCGCATCGTGTCAAGCGAAGGGCGAAAATCGGGCGCTACCGCGGGACCCCCGCACTGAGGGCTCTCGGCCGCAGGGCCTGATGGACCCCGAGGGAGGGCCCGACCCCGTCTCCTCGGCGCGGACGCGGCCCGGGAGCCTCATCCGCTGCGGACTCTCGTGGTCAGGGTGTTCCCACGTGCCCCGCGAGCTCGTAGTTTCGGACGATGGGCGTGGCCAGGGCCACCGCCGCCCCCGCGAGTATGGTGGCCACCCCTCCCGAGGCCACCGAGACCGTGACCCCCACGACCGCGGAGGCGAAGAGAGAGGCCACCAGGCCAGCCTCCAGCTCGCCCAGCTGGGGGCCGCCGATGAAAAAGATCATGTTCACCGATGTCATGCGCCCGCGAAGCCCGTCCGGGGTGATGAGCTGCCGGAGGGTCTGCCGGATCACGGTGGAGACGAGGTCGGCCAACCCGCTGACGGCGAGGGCGAGGAGGGTCAGGAGGAAGCTTCGGGAGAGGCCGAAGATCACGGTGCTGAAGCCATAGGCGGCGACCGCGTAGAGCAGGACCCGTCCGTGCCGCCGGGGCAGGGGCCGGACCGACGTGTAGAGGGCGCCAAGGAGCGCGCCCACGGCGGGGGCGGCCACCAGCCAGCCGTATCCGGCGGGCCCAACGTGGAGGACCTGGTCGGCGAAGATGGGCAGGAGAGACAGCGATCCCGCGAAGAAGGTCGCGAAGAAGTCGAGACCCATGGTCCAAACCATGATCGGCGTGGTGAGGACGAAGCGCAGGCCGGCCTTCAGGGCCTGAAGCGGCGGCTCCGGGACCCCCGCCGGCGCCTCCGTCTTGCCCGAGGTCCTCATGATCAGGAGGGCCGTCAGCACCCCCAGGAACGAGAGCGCGTTCAGGGTGTAGATCTGGGCCAGGGAGGCGGTGGCGCCCGCGCTCCCCGCCCCGAGGTGGGGCCCGGGCACAAAGCGAGCCGCGCTTCCCGCGATCAGCAGCCCCGCGAGGGCGGGTCCACCGATGAGAGAGGCGTGGAACATCGTGAGGTTCAAGGAGAGCGCCCCCGGAAGGTCCTCCCGGGGAACGAGGCGGGGGATGAGGGCCTGGCGGGCGGGGTTCTCGAAAGCGGAGGCCGCGGCCAATAGCGCATTGAGGAGATAGAGGGAGGCCAGGGTCTCCTGGCCGGCGAAGGTGAGGGCGGCCAGGATGACCGAACCGACCGCCATCACCCCTTGCGCCGTGAACATGACCCAGCGGCGGTCATGGCGGTCGGCCACCACCCCGCCCCAGAGGGAGAACACGATCACGGGCACGACCCGGGTCAGGCCCACCAGCCCCAGGGCCAGCGGCGATCGGGTCAGAAGGTAGACGTGCCAATGGATGGCCACCGTCTGCATCTGGGTGCCGGTAAGGGAGACGAGCTGGGCCAGCCAGAGCCAGCGGAAGTCCCGGTAGCGGAGGGCCCGGTAGGGGCGGGCGGTCACATCCTGAATATCCCGAAGCGCGTCTCCGGGATGGGAGCGTTGAGGGCCGCCGAGATGCCCAGGCCCAGAACGGTGCGCGTGTCGGCGGGGTCGATGATCCCGTCGTCCCAGAGGCGGGCCGAGGAGTAGTAGGGGCTCCCCTCCTCCTCGTACTTGGCCAGGGTGGGAGCCTTCAAGGCCTCGAGCTCAGCCGCCGTCATCGGTTCGCCCCGCCGCTCCCGCTGCTCCTGTTTTACCTGGCCCAGCACGGATGCGGCCTGCTCCCCCCCCATGACCGAGATCCGCGCGCTCGGCCACATCCAGAGCTGCCGCGGCTGGTAGGCGCGCCCGCACATGCCGTAGTTCCCCGCCCCGAAGCTCCCCCCGATGATCACCGTGAACTTGGGCACCCCGGTGTTGGCGACGGCGTGGACCATCTTGGCCCCATCCTTGGCAATCCCCTTTTGCTCGTATTCCCGGCCCACCATGAAGCCGGTGATGTTCTGGAGGAAGACGAGGGGCATCCTGCGCAGACTGCACATCTCGATGAAATGGGTGGCCTTGAGCGCGCTCTCCGAGAAGAGCACGCCGTTGTTGGCGATGATCCCCACCGGGTAGCCCATGATGCGGGCGAAGCCGGTGACCAGGGTGGTGCCGTAGAGGGCCTTGAACTCGCTGAACTCGCTTGCGTCCACGATGCGAGCGATGACCTCGTGGACGTCGTAGGCCAGGCGGAGATTGGGGGGCACGACCCCCCCCAGCTCGTGGGGGTCGTAGAGCGGGTCCCGGGCCTCCTCCACCTCCCAGGGCAGCTCCTTCCGCGAGGTCAACCGCCCCACGATGTCGCGGGCCCACTCCAGGGCGTGCTCCTCGTCCAGCGCGTAGTGGTCGGCCACCCCGCTCGTCCGGCAGTGCACGTCCGCGCCCCCCAACTCCTCCGCGCTCACCTCCTCGCCGGTGGCGGCCTTCACCAGCGGGGGGCCGCCTAGAAAGATCGTGCCCAAGCCTTTCACGATCACGGTCTCGTCGCTCATGGCGGGCACGTAGGCGCCCCCCGCGGTGCAGGAGCCCAGGACCACGCTAATCTGGGGGATGCCCTGCGCGCTCATTCGCGCCTCGTTGTAGAAGATGCGGCCGAAGTGGTCCCGGTCCGGGAAGACCTCGGCCTGGAGGGGAAGGAAGGCTCCCCCCGAGTCGACGAGATAGAGGCAGGGCAGGCGGTTCTCCTGCGCGATCTCCTGGGCGCGCAGGTGCTTCTTCACCGTGAGCGGGAAGTACGTCCCCCCTTTGACGGTGGCGTCGTTGGCCACGACCATGACCTCGCGACCGCGCACCCGTCCGAGGCCGGTGACGATGCCCGCCGAGGGCGCGGCTCCCTCGTAGAGGCCGTGGGCGGCGAGGGCGGCGACCTCCAGGAAGGGGGTGCCGGGATCGAGCAGGCGCTCGATCCGCTCCCGCACCAGGAGCTTGCCCTGCTCGCGGTGGCGGCGCACGGCTTCCTCTCCACCCCCCGCCCGAGCCGCGGCCAGGCGCTCCCGCAGATCCACCAGCAGGCGCTCCATGTGCGCGCGATTCTCGCGGAAGGTGCGGCCGGCGGTGTCGATCAGGCTCTCGAGGGCGGGCACCGCTTCGCAGTATGCCACGGCCCCCAGCAGCGGCGAAGGCGGGCTCGGCCTACCCCGGCGGAGGCACGAACGTGCCGCCGGTTTGGGCCACTCGGTCCGAAGTCATAACATCCCTACATGGACTGGACGTCCGCCCCCCTCGACACCCTCTTCCTCGACGCGGGGGGCGTCCTTGTCCATCCCCACTGGGGCCGCGTCGCCGCGGCCCTCGCCCGCGAGGGGGTGACGGTGGAAGCGGCGGCCCTGGCCGCAGCCGAGCCCGGGGTCAAGCGCGCCCTCGACACCCGCGAGCGCATCCGGGCCACCACCGACGCCGCGCGCGTCTTTCCCTACCTCGAGCTCGTGCTCGAGGGCGCGGGCGTCGCCCCCTCGCCGGGGACGGTGACGGCCCTGGCCGAGCTTCGGGCCTATCACGATCGCCACAACCTCTGGGAGAGCGTTCCCCCCGACGTGATCCCCGCCCTCACCCGCGTCCGCGCCGCCGGCCTGCAGCTGGCCGTGGTCTCGAACGCCAACGGCACCCTGCGCGCGGTCCTGGAGCGCTTGGGCCTCGCCCCCTTTTTCCGCACCGTCCTCGACTCCCGGGAGGAGGGGGTGGAGAAGCCCGACCCCCGGATCTTCGAGATCGCCCTCGCCCGCTGCGGGGCCCGGCCCCAGGCGACCGTCCACGTGGGCGACTTCTATCATGTGGACGTGGAAGGCGCGCGGGCAGCGGGCCTGCGCGCGGTGCTCCTCGACGCCGCCGGCCTCTAT
>DATMQU010000330.1:0-5823 GCA_035566715.1 Vicinamibacteria bacterium | reverse complement strand
CTTCCAGGAGGTCCCCATCTTCTTCAGGGCCACGTGGTCGGAGATCACGCGCACGATGTCGGCCGCGCGCCGCACCTCCTCCACGAAGCTCTCCGGAAACGCCATCGCTTATCGCTCCCCCGCCCCCGCCATCGCAGCGGGCAGCGCCCGTCCCCTCCGCGCGCCGGGTCCTCTGCGGACGGTCTTCATTCCTTCAGCTCCACGATCGTGACCCCCCCGCCCCCTTCTCCCGCGTGCCCGGCGCGCCAGGCCGCCACGTGGGGATGTCCTTGCAAGAGGCCGGCCACCGCCTTGCGCAGGCGTCCCTCTCCGAAGCCGTGGATGACGCGGACCTCACGCCGGTCAGAGAGAGCGGCGTCGTCCAGCAGCTTGTCCACCCGGGGCAGGGCTTCGTCCACGGTGAGGCCCAGGAGGTTGATTTCGGCCGCGACCTCCCCCTTCTTGGTGACCGTCACCGCGGGCAGGACCGCTACCGGTCCCCCGGGTCGGGGGGGGAGGGGCCGGAGCTCGGCTTGCGGCACCTTGAGCCGCTTGCCCCCCACCGCGACCTCCGCCTCCCGGCCGTGGAGGGCCAGAACCACGCCCGTGATCCCCAGAGTGGCCGCGCGAACCCGCATCCCCACCACGAGGGGCCCCGCCCCCTCCCCCTCTGGCTCCTGCCCCAGCTCGGGGTCGCGCAGGACCTCCTCCTGGGCCGCGCGGATCGACCGCAGGGCGGCCTCCCGCGCCCGCGAGCCAGCGGCGGCGGGGGACCCCCGGCTGGCCTCCACGCGGGCCACCGCCTCCGCGATGGCCTCCGCCGCCTTGCGGGCCGCCTCCTCACCCTTGCGACGCAATTCCCGGACGAAGGTTTCTGCCTCCGTGCGCTTGCGGGCCAAGAGCTCGCGCTCGGCGGCGCGCTCCCGCAAGAGCGCGGCGTCCAGCTCGGCGCGCATCTCCGCCATGCGCGCTTCTTCCCGCGCCAGCCCGGCCTGCTCCTCCTCCAGCTGCTTCAGGAGGGCCTCGGCCTGGGCCTCCTTTTCGTCACGCCGAGAGCGGGCATCCGCCACCACTGCCGCGGGCAGGCCCAGGCGCTCGGCCATCTCCAGGGCCAGGCTGCGCCCGGGCACGCCCAGGGCGAGCCGGTAGGTGGGCTCGTAGGTCGCGGGATCGTAGCCGAAGGAGGCGCAGGCTACCCCGTCCGTGGATTGGGCGTAGGCCTTCAGGAGGCCGTGGTGGGTGGTGGCCACCACCATGGCCCCCCGGCTCCGGAAGTGGTCCACGATGGCGACCCCGAGCGCTCCCCCCTCCGTGGGGTCGGTGCCCGCGCCCACCTCGTCCAGCAGGACCAGCGAGGGCAGGGAGAGATCGTGCGTCATCTCCACGATGGTAGCCAGGTGGGCGGAGAAGGTGGACAGGTTGGCGGCGATCGACTGCTCGTCGCCGATGTCGGCGTAGAGCCGCCGGAAAACGGGCAGCTGGCTGCCGGGGGCAGCGGGGATGTGGAGACCGCACTGGGCCATGAGCGCCAATAGACCTACGGTCTTGAGGGCCACCGTCTTCCCGCCCGTGTTGGGGCCGGAGATCACGAGCACGGGCGCGTCCCCCCCGACCCGGATGCTGACCGGCACCGGCTCCCGGTGTGAGCGCCGATCGATGCCCAGGCGCTCCGCCAAGTGGGACATCAGGAGGGGATGGCGGGCGTCCTGAAGCTCCAGCTCCTCGCCCACCACGGGCGCGGTGGCGTCCATGTCCCGGGCCAGGAGGGCCATGGCCTGCGCGGTGTCCAGCTCCCCGAGCACGTCCGCCGCGCGCTCGAGGTCGCCCGCGTGCTCGCCCACGCGCGCGGTCAGTTCCTGGAGGATGCGAACGACCTCCCGCCGCTCCTCGTCCTGCAGGGAGACGATGTCGTTGTTCAGCTCCACCGCGGGCAGCGGCTCCACGAAGAGGCTGGCCCCCGAGCCCGAGCTGCCGTGGATGATGCCCGGGATCTGGCCGCGGTGCTCGGCCTTGAGAAGAAGCACGTAGCGGTCGTTGCGGGTGGTCACGAGCTTGTCCTGCAGGAGGCGGTCCGAATCCTTCCCGTGCAGGAAGGACTCCATCACGCTCGTGAGCTGGGCGCGGAGCCGGACGAGGGCCCGCCGGACCTCGGCGAGCTTGGGGGAGGCGTCGTCCGCCACCTCCCCCGAGGGAAGGACCGCCCGTCGAATGGCCACGGCCACCGCGGACAGGTCCCTGACCTCGGAGGCCCGGTGGGAGAGGCGGGGCACGTCCCCCTCCGCCCGCACCCGCCGCGCGATCTCACCGCCTCCTTCGATGAAGGAGGCCACATCGAGCAGGCCGGTGGAGGCGAGATGGAGGCCGGCCACCCGGGCCGCGGGCAGGATCTCCGAGAGGTCGGGGAGGTCGTGATAGGGCTGCCGGCCGAGGGCGCGCAGGAGGGCGACCGCCTCCGTGGTCACGGCCAGGGCGTCGCGGACGGCGGAGGGTTCGGTCTGGGGTTGGAGGGCCTCGATCCTGGACTTGCCCGGAACGGACCCCGCCTGCATCAGCAACAACGCCCGAATTTTGTCAAACTCCAGAGCCCTAAGCGTGTTCGCGTTCAACCGCTCCTGCCTCCACGACTCGTCCTGTTGCCTCCGCCCACGCGGAACCGGCCCTGATCAGCAGCCAGGGCCTCCAGGAGAAACACAGACCACTCTGTGGTTTAGGGTCGGGGACACGAATGGGATACAGCCCGCGCCCCCCCTCTCCCCGCCGCCTCGCCATCCAGACCTCTGGGCCGGGACAGGACTACCTACAAGATGTGAAGAATCAATGGTTTTGTCAAGGTCAGAGGGGGTCGGTTTTTTGGCCCGTGCGCAGGATGAGGCTGGCCAGGTAGCCGGCACCGAACCCATTGTCGATGTTCACGACGGCTACCCCGGACGCGCAGGAGTTCAGCATGGCCAGCAGGGCGGCCAGGCCCCCAAACGACGCCCCGTAACCGATGCTGGTGGGCACGGCAATCACCGGAGAGTCGACGAGGCCGCCTACCACGGAGGGAAGAGCCCCTTCCATGCCCGCGACCACGATCACGACCCGAGCCTGGCGGATGGACTCCGCGCGGTCGAGCAGGCGGTGGAGGCCGGCCACCCCCACGTCGTATATGCGGTCCACCACCGCTCCATGGAAGCTGGCGGTGAGGCCGGCTTCCTCCGCCGCCGGCACATCCGACGTTCCCGCGCAGACGACGGCCACCCGTCCGGGGAGGACGCCCGGGGGCTTCAGCTCCAGGGTCACGCAGCGGGCCAGCTCGTGGAAGCGGGCCGCCGGCCAGGAGGCGGCCACCGCCTGGTGGGCCGCCTCCGTGGTCCGGGTCACGAGCACGTTCTGGCCCCGCCCGGCGATGCGGTCGGCTATGGCCGCGATCTGCTCGGGGGTTTTGCCCGCCCCGAAGATCGCCTCCGGAAAGCCCCTGCGCAGCGCGCGATGGTGGTCCACCTTTGCGAACCCCAGGTCCTCGTAGGGCAGGCTCTTGAGGCGCTCGGCCGCGGTCTCCGGGCTCAAGGCCCCCTCCCGGACCTTTTGCAGAAGCTCGCGAAGATCCTTCGGGTCCATTGACTTATCCCGCGGCTCGGCTACACTTCACGTTCGTACCCCGCGGCATCAGCGGTCCCTTATCCACTCCCGGAGGGTCGCGGCCGCGATGTGCTCGCGAGCTTGAATGTTCCCTTGCGGTTTCAAGCTGTGTCAAGGGGCGCCCCCCGGCGATCGGCAACGAGCGCAGGCAAGGCGTCGTGAGGTGATTCCGCGCCGGCCGCCGGCCGGCGGGTCGCGACGCGTGCCCGTGCAGGAGGAGGTCTCGTCCCCCAAGCCATGAACCCACTCGAGTTCGCCATCCTCGGTCTCTATTTCCTCACCCTCGTCATCCTCGCCATTCTCGGCTTCCACCGCTACGTCATGGTGTACCTCTATTTTCGGAACCGCGACGGCCGGGCTCTCCCGGTCCCTCCCCCGGAGCATCTGCCGCGGGTCACCGTCCAGCTCCCGATCTACAACGAGATGTACGTGGTGGAGCGCCTGCTCGACTCCGTCTGCCGCATCCGCTACCCCCGCGAGCTCCTGGAGATCCAGGTCCTGGATGACTCCACCGACGAGACCAGCGCGCTCTGCCGGGCCGCCGTCGACCGCTACCGGGGCCAGGGCTTCGACATCCAGCATCTCCATCGGGACGACCGGACGGGCTTCAAGGCGGGGGCCCTGGACGCGGGCCTCCAGTCGGCTCGCGGCGAGTTCATCCTCATCTTCGACGCCGACTTCGTTGCCCCTCCCGACTTCCTGGAGAAGACCATCGGCCACTTCCGGGACCCGAAGGTGGGTATGGTCCAGGTCCGTTGGGGCCACATCAACCGCAGCTACTCCCTTCTGACCCAGGTCCAGTCCATCCTTCTCGACGGGCACTTCATCCTGGAGCACGGAGGCCGCAACCGCTCCGGACGCTTCTTCAACTTCAACGGCACGGCCGGGATCTGGCGACGCACGGTCATCACCGATGCCGGCGGCTGGCAGCACGACACCCTCACCGAGGACCTGGACCTCTCGTACCGGGCCCAAATGCGGGGCTGGCGTTTCGTGTTCATGCAGGACGTGGTCTCCCCGGCCGAGGTGCCGGTGGAGATGAACGCCTTCAAGAGCCAGCAGCATCGGTGGGCCAAGGGCTCGGTCCAGACCTGCAAGAAGCTTCTGCCCCGTCTGCTGGCCTCCAGCCTGCCCCTCCCCATCAAGATCGAGGCCGTCTTCCACCTCTGCGCCAACTTCGCCTATCCCCTGATGGTGCTCCTCTCCATCCTCATGTTCCCGGCCATGGTGATCCGCTACAACATGGGCTGGTACGAGATGATGCTGGTGGACGTGCCCCTCTTCCTGGGCGCCACCATGAGCGTGTGCTCGTTCTACCTCTTCAGCCAGAAGGAGGTCTTCGGCGAGGTCTGGAAGAGCCGGATCAAGTACCTGCCCGCGGTGCTCTCCGTGGGCATCGGCCTCTCCGTGAACAACGCCAAGGCCGTGCTGGAGGGCCTCTTCGGCCACCGGAGCGAGTTCACCCGCACCCCCAAGTACCGCATCGAGGGGACGGGAGACGACTGGAGGCAGAAGCGCTACCGGGGGAGCTCGAGCGTGCTCCCCCTCCTCGAGCTGATGCTCGGCGTCTACTTCACGTTCATGGCCTACTACGCCGCCGTCTACGAGATCTACGGAACGCTGCCCTTCATCCTGCTCTTCCAGGCGGGGTTCTTTTACACGGCCGTGCTGTCGCTCCTCGAGAACGTCGGGCGGCTGGCTCTGGTGGGAGAGCAAGAAGCCTGAGCGCCGGACCCTTCTTTTGGACCCTGCCGGCAAACACGTCCTGATCCTCGGCGGCTACGGCCTGGTGGGGCAGGCCGTGGCCCGCCGCCTTCTGCGGCAGCACCCCCGCCGGCTGACCCTTCTGTCCCTGAAGCGGGAGGAGGCGGAGGGCGCGGTCCGGGGCCTCCGGCCCGAAGCGGGGGCGGTCGAGCTCGCCCCCGCCTGGGGGGACATCTTCGCCTTCGCGGACGTGAAGGACCGGCCGCGGCGCGAGGTGCATGCCGACCCCGCCCACCGCGCCCGGCTCATCGAGAGCCTGATCGAGCCCCTCTCCGAGGGGGCCGCCGCTCCCTACTATCTCTATCAGCTCATCACCGGCCTGGCCCCGGACGTGATCGTGGATGCCGTGAACACCGCCACCGGGATCGCATACCAGGACGTGTACAAGACGAGCCGCCTCGCCCACGCGGCCCTGAAGGCGGGGACCGACCTGCGCGAGAGCCTGGAGATGCTGCTCCT
>DATMQU010000329.1:0-11917 GCA_035566715.1 Vicinamibacteria bacterium | reverse complement strand
GGCATCTACCTGGACGAGAAGCAGGACCCCGCGAAGGCCATCGCGGAGTACCAGAAGGTCCTTGATCTCCCGGAGAACCGGGAGCTGGTCAACAAGCGTTTCGCGGTGACGTTCCTGAATCTGGGCCGGGCCTACTACCTGCTGGGGACACCCGAGGGCTACCAGAAAGCCATCGATGAGCTGCTCATCGCCCGCAGCAACAAGCGGTTCTTCCCCCAGGACAAGCACGATCAGGCCACCCACGACACCCTGTACTTTCTCGCCCTCTCCTCCCACAAGCTCTACCACGCCCGCGGGGAGGAGGGCTTGCTCCAGGAGACGTCGGCGCGCTGGAAGGAGTACTTCGACTTCTTCCCCGCCTCGCTCCAGAGCCACGAGGACGTGAAGCAGGCCCGGGCGGGGGCGGAGCACTACTACGAGGAGGTCCGAAGGAAGCTCAAGGAGGTGGAGTGAACCGGTCCCGGCTCCTTCCGGTGCTGGTCGGACTCGGGCTGTGGCTGGGCGGGATTTCCGCGGCGTCCGCCGTCTGGGGGGCCCGCCCCGCCGGGCCGCACTCCGACGACGCCGCGGGCACGTCCGGCCTCGGGGTTCTCTCCCGGACCCTGACCACGATCCCGCGTCAGGTCTTGCCCAAGAACGTAACCGCCACGCCGGATCAGAACGAGTGGAACCCCCGCTTCTCCCCCAACGGGCGCTATCTGAGCTTCGAGCGCAGGAACGGTTCGGCCCAGGCCATCTTCGTGGTGGACACCCTGGCCCCGGGCGGGGCGGCGGAGCGCATCAGCTCGCAGCCGACGCGGGCGGCGGCTTCGGCGGAGGAGGCGCTTCTAGGCGGCAGCCGGTCCGACGACTCCTTCAACGCCCAGATCTCTTTCTACCCCGACGCCAAGAGCTTCGTGTTCACGGGGAACGCTGGGACGGGGATCTACCGGCTCTATGAGGGGACGCTGGGGGGCGCCCCCCCGAAGGCCTTGACCGCTCAATCGAAGGAAGATGGTCACCCGGCGGTCTCACCGGACGGGCGTTGGCTGGTCTACGTCTCCGCCCGCGCGGGCATCGGCAAGCTGTTCCTCCGGGACCTCACGACCGGCGCTGAGCGGCAGCTCACCACAGGGGACAAGGTCGACCTGTATCCCGCTTGGTCCCCGGACTCGCGGACCGTGGCCTACACCTCCGGAGACAACGACAACCACGACGTCTTCGTCATCGATGCCCTCGCACCCTCCGCGACGCCGCGGCAGCTCAGCGCCTGGAAGTACGACGACCTGCGCCCCACCTTCTCGCCGGACGGAAGCCTGGTGGCCTTCTACTCGAACTACAGCCCCACCGGCGAGGAGAAAGAGTGGTCGATCCTTGCCGTCCCCGCCGACGGCTCCGGTCCCAGCAAGGGCGCGGCCCTGGCCAAGCTCGTGGTGGCCGTCAACGTGGTGACCGATCTCGAGGTGGGCCCGGCCTGGCTTCCCTGGGGGCGAACCATCGTCTACGCCCGGAACCTCAAGGCGGAATGGAATCCGATCTACATCGTGGATACGGAGACCCGCGAGGAGCTCCGGCTGGAGACCCAGACCCGCATGAACCACGACCTGACCTGCTCCCGCACCGGGCTACTGGCCTTTCGGGCCCAAGTCGCGAGCTGGGATGACATCTTCGTGGCGGCTCTGGGGAGAACGCCTTGAAGAAGCGGCATCTCGGCTTCGTCCTCTTGGCGCTCTCGCCGGGGGCGGCGCAGGCCGCGGTCAAGCCGGGCCTCGAGGGGGCTCAGGAGCTCTTCCGACAAAGCCACTGGGAGGAGGCTCGGGGTCACCTGCGCTCCCAGTGGGGCGCGATCCCCGAAAAGGACCGCCCCGCGGCGACCTTCCTCATCGGGCGGTCATACGTCCGGGAGGCCGAGTTCTACCGCGCCCTGCGCCGATTCGGAAGCGAGGTGGGGCTGGCCTACCTGGAGGAGCTCGAGGCGGCGAAGGCGAATCGGAGCGTGGTGTGGATTCCGCTCTTCAAGGGGCTGTATCAGATCGAAGTCGATCGAAACGTCGAGGCGGAGCGGCTGCTCCTGGCCGCCGCCCAGTCCCCCCTTCCTCCGGAATGGAAGGCGACCGCCCGCCTCCGGCGGGCCCTCGCCCTCCAGCGCCTGGGACGCGCCTCGGAGGCGGCGGCCGCCCTCCAGGACCAGTCTCCGGAGGGCCGATTCTGCCGACTGCTCTCGAGCGGCATGGCCGAGCCGCAGTCGGGCCCCCCCCGGGAGGGTCGCAAGGACAAGCTCCTGCTGGGGGCCATCCTCTACCGGGCCGGTCGGGCGACGGAAGCGGAGGCCCTCCTCTCCGGAGTCAACCTCGATCTCCCCGACGTGGAGGAGAACGCCGACCCGAAGAAGGTCCTGCGCTTTCACGATCCGCTGCTCGGCATCGCCTGGGAGCGCATCTGCTGGGAGCGGGCGGTGGTGGGCCTGAAGCCGTTGGCGGTGGGGGGAGCCGGCATCGAAAAAGGCCTGGCCGCCTACTACCTGGGCTTGAGTCTCTTTAATCTGGGCGCCCTGGGCGAGGCGGCCACGTTCCTGAAGGAGGCCAGCGGGTCTTCGCTGAGCCCCGAGCTGGACGCGGCCGCGCGCCTCCTGCTCGCGGCCCTGGCCTGGAACGGCCGCTCTCCGACGGCCCCCGAGCTAGCGCCCCTCTGGGAGAACACCCGGGCCGAGCCGGAGGCGGTTCTGCTGTGGGCCGAGCTCAAGCACGGGGATGTGTCGAAGGTCGAGCCCTTCGTTTCCAAGCTCGAGCCGCGACTGCGGGACTTGCTGGCCGCTTCCCCCGAACGCCCGCCCGGTTCCCTGGTGGGGAAGTGGGGTCTGGCCCGCTTGCGCCAAGGCGACGATCCCGCGGCCCTCCTGGCCGCTCTCTCCGAACACCGCGACAAGTCCAACAAGAACAAGCTGGAATGGAACGACCCCCTCTTGCTCGTGGCCCTCGCCGCCACGAGCTATCGCGATCACGAGTACCCGCAGTCACTGGAGACCCTGTTCGAGCTGGCGAAAACGTTCCCCGGGCTGCGGCCGCTCCAGTGGAATTTGCAGGGGATCTATGCCGCGCGGCAAAGGGCCGGCGGCGAGGCCCGAATCAGCCAGTGAGCACTGGTACGTGGAGGTGTCTATGAAGTGCGCAATGGTCGCCGGCGTCGTGGCTGGAGTCCTGGCTCTTTCCGCCTCCGGGATCGCGGGCGGCCGCGACGACGGCTTCCCCGATGGGGGGAAGCTCGTCTACGGGGAGTACGGGCGTCCGGCCACCCTGGACCCCATCACGACCAATGACATGGTCGGGCTGCGCCTCACCGAGCTCCTGTTCAACGGCCTGGTGAGCTTCTCCCCCAAGAACGAGGTCGTGCCCGACCTGGCGGAGAAATGGAGCGTGTCCCCGGACAACCGCGTCTACACGTTCACGCTACGGAGCGACGTCAAGTGGCACTCCAAGGCGGGGGCGGGTGACCGGACCGTGACCGCGGACGATGTCGTGGGGACCCTGGATGTGATCCGCCAACCCAAGACCCTCACGCCCTTGAAGGCCGCTTACGAGCTCGTGGCCGAGGCCCGCAAGCTGGACGCCCAGACGCTGGAGATCACCCTGAAGCGGCCCATCGTGAACGCGCTCGGTCGGCTCTCCTTCAAGGTGGTGCCGACCTTCGCCCTCAAGAACCCCGACTTCCTGTCCCGCGACGACCCCTTCGTCCAGAACCCCGTGGGAAGCGGCCCCTTCCAGCTCAGCCAGCTGACGGACGAGGGCGATGTGGTGATGGAGGCCAACCCCTCCTACTACAAGGGCCGTCCCCACCTCGACCGCGTCATCCTGAAGCCCTTCGCGGACAAGAACGTCCTCACCCAGGCCCTGCTCTTCAACTCCGCGGACATGGTAGTGGAGGTGAACTCCCGGGATATCGCCCAGATACAGGGGGACAAGCGCTTCAACCTCTACCCCTACAACGCCCTCTCCTACGCCTTTCTCGGCCACAACTACCGAAACCCGCACCTGGCGAAGAAGGAGGTGCGCCAAGCCATCACCTTCGCCACCAACCGGCAGGAAATGCTCGATTCGTTCTACTCGGGACGCGGAGCCCTGATCTCGGGTCCCTTCGCGCCCGGAAGCTGGGCCTACAACCTGGACGTCAAGCCGATCCCCTTCAACCCCGCCCGGGCCAAGGAGCTTCTCACTCAAGCCGGGTACACGAAAACGGGCTCCGACGGCTACCTCCTGACCGACGAGGGAAAGCCGCTGCAGTTCACCCTCAAGATCCCCATCGAGAAGGAGAACGAGACCGTCAAGCGCGTGGCCCTGGCCTTCCAGAACTACTTGAAGCAGGTGGGGATCAAGATCAACCTTGAGTTCCGGGAGTGGCAGGCCTGGAAGCAAGACGTCTTTGTGGACCACGACTTCGACATCGTCATCGCAAACTGGGCCTTCGATGACTCCGCGGACATCTCGACCCTCTTCCACTCCGGGGAGACGGGAGCTTGGCGGAACAACTTCGTGGGCTACTCGAACCCGGAGATCGACGGGATGATCGTGGAGGCCAAGACCACTCTGGACCGGGAGAAGCAGCGCACCATCAACCAGCGGCTGCACGCCCTCCTTTCCGACGAGCAGCCTTACACGTTCCTCTGGACCCTGACCAACTACGCGGCCATCCACAAGAAGGTCCGCCACGTGGAGCTGCATCCGTTCAAGCTCTTCACGTTCGCGGACACCTGGTACATAGCGAAAAAGGACCAATGAGGCGCCACGCTCGGGAGGGGCTCCCTCCGAGCGGAGGACTCCGGTGCTGAAGCGGATCAGAGGGGCGCTCCTGCGCGAGGGGACGCGGACGGCGGTCCTTTTCCTGCTCGTGACCATGGCCATGTTCGTCCTCTTGAACCTGGCTCCCGGGGACCCGGTCGCGCTCTACGTCAACGTGCAGAGTCTCTCCCCCCCGGAGGTCGAAGCCGTGCGCCACGAGTTGGGCCTCGATCGGAGCCTGCCCGTGCGCTACGGCGTCTGGCTCGGCCGCATGATCCAGGGGGACCTGGGACATTCGCTGCGCAGCGGGCGCCCGGTCACGCTGGAGCTGTGGCGGACGGGCTGGCGCACGCTCCTCCTCGCGGGGAGCGCCATGACCCTGACGCTTCTCTTCGCCGCCGTCACCGCCTACCTGGTGGCCATGGGGCGGCATCCCGTGTGGGCTTCCGGTCTCACCGCCCTCGGCTACGTTTTGTCCGGGCTGCCCGTGTTCTGGCTGGGGTACCTCGCGATCTATCTCGCCACCACCCGCTTCCACGTGCTTCCCCTGATGATGGGGGCGGGGGCTCCCCCCGGAAACTGGGCGTTCTTCCTTGTTCCCGTGGTGGTGCTGGGGCTGGGGAACGGCACCGTCTCCGAGGTGACCCGGCATCTCCGGACCCACCTCCAGGGCGTTCTGGGGGAGGACTACATCCGGACGGCACGGGCCAAGGGCGCTAGCCTGTGGCGGCACCTCTACAAGGACGGCTTCGTCATGCCTCTCTCCTCCCTTCTGGCCAACAAGATCCCCTACGTGCTCGGGGGGGCCATCGTGGTGGAGCAGGTCTTCAACTGGCCGGGCATGGGACGCCTCACCTGGCAGGCGGCGGCGGACCGCGACTACCCGACCCTCCTCGGGGTGACGCTACTGGCCTCCCTGATCGTCCGCGCCGGGCACATCGTCAAGGAGGCGGTGCAGGTAGCGGTCAACCCCCAGCTCGCGGACTAAAGGGGCGGTGTGATCCACAGGCTTCGGGGGCGGGAGGCGCGGAGGGCGTGAGCCGCTTCCTGGAGCTCGCCTTAGAGCCCTCGGCCTGGCAGCGGGTCCGATCCTGGCCGCTTCATCGGACCGTGGCCACCGTGTTCGGGACGGGCATGGCGACCGTGGTGGTGGCCGTCTACCTGGCGTCGGTCCTGAAGATCCTGCCCCACGATCCCGACGCCATGGACCTGGGAGCGGTCAATGCCCTCCCCAGCGCCGCCCACCTGCTGGGGACGGACTTTGTTGGCCGCGACCTCCTGACGCGCATCATGGTCGGGACCCAGGCCTTCTTCCTGCCCGGGCTTCTCTCCGTCTCCGTGAGCCTCCTCTTCGGCACGTTCCTCGGGATCCTGGCCGGCTTCTGGCCCGTGCGCTTCGACACTCTCGTGGGCTTGCTGTTGCAGCTCTTGGAGTCCCTTCCCAAGCTGGTGCTCATCCTTCTTGTCGTCGCCCTTTTTCGCGCCGATATCTACTTGATCCTTCTGGTGGTGGGAATCACGAACATCCCCGCGGCCGCGGAGCTGCTCCGGGCCCGGATCGCGGTCCTCCGGCGCAAGAGCTACATCGAGGCCGCCATTGCCCTGGGCTTGCCCCCCTCCCGGGTCATCCTCAAGCATGTCCTTTGGCTCCATGGTCGGGGTCTGGTCCTCATCCAGGCCACGATCGGGATGGGAGAGGCCATCCTTATTGAGACCTCGCTCTCCTACCTGGGCTTTGGGGTCCAAGAGCCGACTCCCTCGTGGGGCAACATGGTCGCCCTAGGCAAGGACTATTTCTTTCGGGGGGAGCTCTGGCTCTCCACCGTTCCCGCGGCGGCTATTCTCCTGACCGTCCTCGGTTTCCATCTGCTGGGCGATGCCCTGCTGGAACGCCTCGAGGCGAGCGGAGCGTAGGTGACAGAACCACCCGCCGTGCGCGCTCGTCCCGCCCGCCGAGAGGGAGAGGGCGCCGTCCTCTTCGTCCGCGACCTGCGGACGTACTTCTATCTCCCCGCCCGCGGCCGCTTCCTGCGCGCGGTCGACGGCGTGAGGCTCGCGGTCAAGGAAGGCGAGACCCTCGTCCTGGTGGGGGAATCGGGATCGGGGAAGAGCGTCACCGTGCTCTCCGTCATGGGCCTCGTGACCGCCGCGCCCGGGGTGGTGTCGGGTCGGATCTGGTACCGGCCGCCCGGCCACGAAGACCAGGTCAACCTCCTGGAGGGGCTGGAGCGCTTTGCCCGTTTCACGCCCGGGCCGCCCGTGAGCGTGGAGAAGGACAACCGACGGTGGCTGAAATGGCACGAGGCCGGGATGCGCGAGCGGCGGGGCCGCGACTTCGCCATGATCTTCCAGAACCCGCGGAACGCGCTGCACCCCTACTTCACGGTAGGCCAGCAGGTCAGCGAAGTGATCCGCCGCCGATCGCCCGAGCTCTCGGGGGGAGAGGCGGTCGCCGAGGCACGGGCGTGGCTGGCCAAGGTCCACCTCGACGCCCCCGCCAAGCGCCTCGGGGACTACCCCCACAACCTCTCGGGAGGGATGTGCCAGCGGGTCATGATCGCCATGGCCCTGGCCGCCCGCCCCACCGTGCTCATTGCCGACGAGCCCACCACTGGTCTCGACGCTACGATCCAGAGCCGCGTTTTGGACCTGCTGGAGGAGATGAAGGCGACGCTGAAGACCACCACCATCGTCATTACCCACGACATGGGGGTGGCCCGCCGGCTGGCCGACCGGGTGGCGGTGATGTACGCCGGGCGGGTGGTGGAGGAGGGGCCGGCGCGGGAAGTCCTCAACGGTCGCTACGAGACCAAGCATCCCTACACCCACGGCCTCCTCTACGCCATCCCGAGCGCGGGGGACATTCGGGAGAAGAGGAGGCTGGGGACCATCGAGGGGGACGTGCCGGACCTCTCCCGCCTCCCCGCGGGCTGCCAGTTCGCGGAGCGCTGCGGGATGAAGCCTCCGGGGCGCGAGTATCTCTGCGACCGGGAGGAGCCGGGTCTCGACGCGCCCGTCCCCGGGCACCGGGTACGGTGCTGGCGGCATCTCCGTCATCCCTCTGAGGGAGGGGCCCCGCAATGAGCTCCGCGCCCGGTCGGGAGGGGGTGGGGGGGGCCTTCCTCGAGGTCCACGACCTCCGGACGTACTTCTATCGGCGAGGGCGTTTCGGCGCGGTCCGCCCCGACGACTACGTGGCCGCCGTGGACGGCGTGAGCTTCAGTGTCGAGGAGGGCGAGTCGCTGGGCATCGTGGGGGAGAGCGGTTGCGGCAAGACCACGCTGGGCCGGACCGTCCTGCGCGTGATCCCGGCGACCTCGGGCTCTGTCCGCTACCGTGGCGAGGAGATCCTCGGCCTCGGCGGGGCCGCCCTCCGGGCGAAGCGGCGCGACATGCAGATGATCTTCCAAGACCTCGATGCCGCCCTGAACCCCAAGATGCGGGTGGGGGATCTCTTGGCCGAGGCCCTGACCCTGCACAAGAAACTGTCCCCTCCCGAGGTCCGCCGGCACTCCGAGGAGCTCCTGGGACTGGTGAAGCTCAAACCGGCAAAGCTCTCGGCCTTCCCGCCCGAGCTCTCGGGAGGGGAAAAGCGACGGGTCTCTATAGCCCGGGTCCTTGCCGTCGAGCCCCGGCTCATCGTCGCCGACGAGCCGCTCTCGGCCCTGGACGTGTCGATCGCGGCTCAGGTCGCCAACCTCATGCGCGACCTCCAGGAGAGCCTGAAGCTGACCTACCTTTTCATCTCCCACGATCTGAGGATGGTGGAGCTCATTGCGCATCGGGTCATGGTCATGTACTTGGGCCGGGTGGTGGAAATGGCGCCCGCGCGCTTTCTCGCCGCTGGAGCCGCGCACCCCTACTCGAGGCTCCTCTGGGCGGCGGTGGACCCCTACACCGGCCTACGGATCGAGCCGGCCACGGCGACCGGACGGTGGGAGATCTCCGAGGCCGAACGGCCCAAGGCCGGCTGCCGGTTCCGAGACCGCTGCCCGGTCTATCACGCGAAGGGCGAGCCCGCCATCTGCAGCGACGCGGAGACAGAGCCGCAGCTCACCGAGGTCTCTCCCGGCCACCTCGTGGCTTGCCACTTCCCGCAGGGGCGTGGAGAGGCCCCCGAGCTAGCCTGAGAGCGGACTCCACGGGTTGCGGGGGAGTGGCTTCAGGTGACCCAGCCCCCGCCGTTTGACGGGTTCGATCAGACTCGCCTATCCTGCCCTGCGGGGTTCGGTGTCCTCAGGCAGAGGCGCCTCTTTTCGGGGCACCGGCTGCCCGGGGAGGTCATGAAAGGACCGTCCTCGAGGGGCCCTTCATTCAGGCAATCACTGACGGCGTCCCGGGCAGCGCTTGTTTCCTGGCCGCGGCCGCCACACGGGCAGTTCCTTCGGAGGTTTCGGTACTCGCGGCGCTCCGAGTCGCCGAGGAAGCCGCGCTTGTCGACCAAGGGGCTCGGGAGAGAGAGCGTGTGCTTGTCCCCCGATCTTCCCTTCCGGTAGCCAACAGACGAAGGTGTCCTAACCGGCGGTTCCTGGGCGGTTCCGGCCGGTTCTCGCTGGCAGCGCCGCTCGGCGATCGATGGCGACGAATGAGGAGGGGTGTATGCGGCACGCGGTTGCACTTCCAGTCTTCCTAGCCCTGGTTCTGGTCGCCTTCTCTCCGCATCCGGCCCGCGGCCAGTCACCTCCCCCTTCGCCGCCCACACGGGAGGAGCTCGAGCGCCTCGCGAGCGAGATCCAGGCCCTGCACCGGGACTATTCGGAGCGCCTCGCGGCCCTCGAGGCCCGAGTGAATGCGCTCCAAGCGGCCGCCCCGGCCGCCCCGGCCGCACCATCACCCGCCGCTTCTGCGGCGGGGGCCGCCTCCGGCGTGCCCGCCCCGACGGCGGCGGCGCCCCCGCAAGCCACGGTTCCGGCCGGCGCGGCCGGCGGCTCGGAGGGGGGAGCCCTTCCCGTCTACGGCGGGCTTGCCGCGGCATCGAAGGTTTTCAATCCAGATATCTCCGCGATCGGGGATTTCCTCGGCGCGGTGGGAAAGAGCCCGGGCGGGGGTGAACCTTCCCTCCAGATGCACGAGGCGGAACTGGGCTTCCAGGCGGTGGTCGACCCCTACGCCCGAGCGGACTTCTTCCTGACCTTCAGCCCGGATTCAGTGGGGGTCGAAGAGGCCTACCTCACGTTTCCCAGCCTTCCGGGAGGACTCCTGATGAAGGTCGGTAAGATGCGGGACGTGTTCGGGAAAGTGAACGGCATGCACAATCACGTTCTTCCCTGGACGGACCGCCCCCTCGTCACTCAGAACCTCGCCGGCGGCGAGGATGGGCTCGCCGACGCCGGCATCTCGCTCTCGAGGCTGATCCCGAATCCTTGGGTATTCCTCGAGGCTACGGGCCAGGTCTATCGAGGCGAGTCGAACATCTTCCGGGCCCCCAAGCGTGGGGACCTGGCCTACCTGGGTCACGTCCGCCTCTATCAGGACCTGAGCGAGTCCTCCAACATCGACCTCGGGGGATCGGTGGCCCACGGCTACAACGGCGTGGGCCCGGACACCACCACCCGGCTGTTCGGGGTTGACGCCACCTTCCGCTACAAGCCCCTTCGCCGTGCCATCTACACCCACGTCCTGGTCCGCGGGGAGCTCGTGTGGAGCCGTCGGGAGGCCGTAGGATCTGTCCAGAGGGCCATCGGTGGCTACGGCTACCTGGAGTACCAGTTCGCGCGGAGGTGGTTCGCGGGAGCCCGCTACGATTACTCCGATCGGGCTGATGATTCCACCCTCACCGACAAGGGTGGGTCCTTTCTTCTGACCTACTGGCCCAGTGAATTCAGCCAGGTCCGGGGACAACTCCGGCACACCCATTTCGGCGAGGGACGGACCGCAAACGAGCTCCTTTTCCAATTCCAGTTCTCCATCGGCGCCCACGGCGCCCATCCCTTCTAGCGAGGCCTCGATGCCCAGCCACTCCTTGGTAGGACTCGTCTCCGTCGGTTTCCTGGCCCTGGCCGGCAGCCGGTTGGAAGCCACCGTCAATGTCGTGACCAGCACGGAGGACCTTGGCTCCCTCACGCGGGAGGTGGGCGGCGACAAGGTCAAGGTCGAGGCTCTCGGGAAGGGGTATCAGGATCCCCATTTCGTCGAAGCCAAGCCGAGCTTCATTCTCAAGCTCAACAAGGCCGACTTGCTCGTGGTCGTCGGTCGGGAACTGGAGATCGGCTGGCTGCCTCCCCTCATCGATCAGAGCCGCAACGCCCGCATCCGGCCGGGTGCGGACTACTATCTCGATGCTTCCTTGACCGCCCGAATTCTGGAGATGCCCACGGGCCAGATCACCCGTGCCATGGGCGACGTGCATCCCCTTGGCAATCCCCATTACTGGCTCGATCCCGACAATGGTCGAAGGATAGCCCAGGCCATCCAGGGCAAGCTCGCCCAGATCAGCCCCGCCGACGCCTCCTACTTCTCGGAGCGGTACGCGGACTTCGACAAGCGGCTATCGGAGGCCGAGAAGCGGTGGGATGCGATGGTGGCCCCCTACCGTGGGCTCAAGATCGTGACCTACCATCGCTCCTGGCCCAATTTCGCGGAACGGTTTGGGTTCGAAGTAGTGGGCTACGTGGAGCCGCGCCCGGGCATACCCCCCTCGCCGAGCCACACCCTGGAGCTGATCCAAGAAGTGAAGCGACTCGGCGTCAAGATCCTTCTCGTAGAGCCCTACTTCGATCTCAAGACCCCGCAATCCATCGGTCGCGAGACGGGGGCGAAGGTTCTTGTCATGACGCCCTCGGTGGGGGGGGTGCCGGAGGTGACGGACTACATCAAGCTCTTCGACTATGACCTGAACCTCTTGCTCTCGGCAATCAAGGAAATGGGGGGCAAGTAGGTGGCCATGGACCTAGAGATCCTGCAATTCCTGGCCGCCCCCTTTGCCATCAGCCTGATCCTCACGGGCATTCACGCGTATCTGGGGGTGCACGTTGTGGAGCGGGGGGTCATTTTTGTGGACCTTTCGCTCGCCCAGATTGCCGCCCTGGGCGCTACCGTCGCCCTCCTCCTGCCCTTTACGGGGCGGGATCCCCATGGGCTCGCAACGTACTGGCTCAGCTTAGGCTTCACTTTCATAGGGGCCGCGATATTCGCCACCATCCGGGTCCGCCGGGCCCGGATCCCCC
>DATMQU010000328.1:0-4625 GCA_035566715.1 Vicinamibacteria bacterium | reverse complement strand
GGCCCGTTTCCACTAGCGTCTCCGCGTAGCCGCGGATGATGGTCATGGGTCCGCGGAAGTCATGAGCCAGCATCCCGGCCATGGTGCCGAGCGCCGCCATCCTCTCGGAGGCGATCAACTCCTTCTGGTAGAGGTGGTTCTCGAGGGCGAGGGCGGAGCGGCTGGCCAGCAGGGTCAGGAGCCGCGCCTCCGCTCGCCGGTAGCCGGCCTCCCGCTGGTGCCGCGGCCGGTCCAGCAGGAGCATGCCCACGAGCCCGCTGCGGGCCATGAGGGGGACGAGGGCCCCCTCCCCGTGCCCGGGGGTCTCCAAGACCTGGCCTTCGGAGATGAGGTAGCGCGCCTCGGGCAAGGGTGATCCCGGCGCGGCCGGCCGCAGAGGCTCGATCCGCGTCTCACCCCCTTGGAGGACCAAGGAGAGCCCCTCGAAGGTCTCGAGCTTGCGGTCCCAGAGGAGGAGGTGCGCACCCTCCACGTCCAGGGTCTCGGGCAGGGTGCGGGTCAGGAGCTGCACGAGGCCCTCGAGGTCAGGGGCCTCCAGAACCCGGTCGGTGAGCCGCCTCAGGAGCGACGTGCGCGAGGCCGTCATTGCGGGCCGATGTTTGACAGGGCGAGACCCCTCTCGCTATGATACGAACTCCCTGCGCGGGGGCCAAGCACCGTTAGATGCAAGGCTTCCGGCGGCAACGGCGCGCTCCCGATAGCGCCGGCGGGAACCCTGAACCGAAGTGGCGAGCCAGCAAAAAAGGCCCGATCGGCGGCACGCGAGTGCGCGCTTGGTCCGGACGAGCCCAGGAGCTGACAAAACATGATCGAGGTCGAGAACCTCACAAAAAGGTACGGCCGACACACGGCGGTGGACGCGATCTCGTTCAAGGTCGAGAAGGGCGAGATCCTTGGCTTCCTGGGACCCAACGGGGCGGGGAAGACCACGACCATGCGCGTTCTCACCTGCTATCTGCCCCCCACCGAGGGGACAGCCCGGGTGGCCGGCTACGACGTCTTCCGGGAACCGATGGAGGTCAAGAAGCGAACGGGCTACATCCCGGAGACCCCGCCCCTGTACCCCGACATGGAGGTGCAGGAGTTCCTCCACTTCTGCGGCAAGATCAAAGGCGTGGCGCCCAAGGAGCGGGGGGCGCGCGTGGACGATGCCATGGGGAAGTGCCGGATCGGCGACGTCCGAGGCACCCTCATCGGGAAGCTCTCCAAGGGCTACCGCCAGCGGGTGGGGCTCGCCCAAGCCATCCTCCACAACCCCGAGGTGTTGATCCTGGACGAGCCCACGGCCGGCCTCGACCCCAAGCAGATCATCGAGACCCGGGAGCTGATCAAGAGCCTGGGCGGCGACCACACGATCGTCCTCTCCACCCACATCCTGCCCGAGGTCTCCATGACCTGCGGGCGGGTGGTGATCATCAACAAGGGCCGGGTGGTAGCGGAGGACACCCCCCACAACCTGACCCACCGGCTCCAGGGGGCGGGCACGCTCCGCCTGGAGGTGCGGGGGGAGCAGGGTCCAGCCTTCGACGTCCTCCGCGGCGTGCCGGGGGTCGCCCGCATCCATCCCAAGAGTGACGGGCCGGGGGTGGCGGTCTTCGAGGTGGAGGCGGAGGCGGGAAAGGACATCCGGGCCGACCTGGCCTGGGCGGTGGTGACCAAGGGTTTCGGCCTGCTCGGCCTGCAACAGGTGGGGATGAGCCTGGAGGAGATCTTCCTCCACCTCACGACCACCGACACGGTGGAGGAGCCGTCCGCTCCCGCCCCCTCGGAGGTGCCCGCGTGACCTCGCTCAGAAACATCGGCGCCATCATCGAGAAGGAGTGGCGCCATTACTTCGGCAGCCCCATCGCCTACGTGGGGCTCTTCGTCTGGACCATGCTCTTCGGGGTGTTCTTCTACTTCGCCTTCCGCTTCTTCCTCCAGCAGTCCATGCGCGCCTCGGGGATGGAGTTCGGGGGCGGGGTCAAGATGTCCCTCAACGAGTACCTGATCCGTCCCGTGCTCCACAACATGGCGGTGGTGGCCCTCTTCATCGCTCCCCTGCTCACCATGCGCCTCTTTGCGGAGGAGAAGCGGCAAGGGACGATCGAGCTTCTGGCCACGGCCCCCCTGCGCGACATCGAGGTCGTGCTCGGGAAGTTCCTGGCCGCGGCGGGGCTCTACGCCCTCATGATCCTGGCCGGCCTCCTCAACCTCGTTCTCGTGTACTACTACGCCCCCACCCCCCCGGAGTGGAAGCCCATCCTCACGGGGGCCCTCGCCCTTCTGCTCCTGGGCTCCTGCTTCCTGGCCATGGGGCTCTTCGTCTCCACCCTCACCCGCAACCAGATCGTGGCCGGCATCCTCTCCTTCTGCCTGTTCCTGGGGATGTGGACGTTGGGCTGGCTCGACGACCCCAGCGCGGGGCCCCTGATGAATGGAGTCGCCTACCTGGGGGTGACCACCCACATGGAGGACATGGTGAAGGGGGTCCTGGACCTGAAGGATCTAGTCTTCTACCTGAGCGTGGTGGCCTTCGGGCTCTTCCTGGCCCACCAGTCCGTGGAGAGCCAGCGGTGGAGGGCCTAAGCATGAAGCGGGCCATCGATTTCCTCGCTCCCCTGGGCCTGCTCGTCATCGTGGGCTCGGTGTTCTGGGCCCGCTCGGGGCGGACCCTTCCCGGGGGGTTGAGCTCCTACCTGCTCGCGGGGTTTGCCCTCGCCCTCGCCCACCTCGTCCTGCGCTGGGAGGACGTGGTGGGCCGCATGGGCCGGCGGCAGATGAGATACGGGACCAACACCGCGGTTCTGGTGGTGGTGGTCCTGGGCATCCTGGGTGTCGTCAACTACCTGGTCTCCCGGCACACCCACCGCTTCGACCTCACCAAGGGCCAGCGCTACAGCCTCTCCGATCAGACCCGCAAGGTCCTGGCCGGCCTCAAGGAGGACGTGAAGGTCACCTACTTCGCGCGAACGCCGGACCTCCCGCGAGGCCAGGAGCGGCTGAAGGACTTCCAGAGCGTCAGCTCCAAGCTCCAGGCCGACTTCGTGGACCCCGTGGCCAACCCCGCCCGCGCGCAGGCCTACGACGTCCGCGGCCCCTGGCCGATCCTGGTGGTGGAGAAGGGGACCAGCCGGGAGCGGATCAACAATGACAGCGAGCAGGACATCACGAACGCCGTCATCAAGGTCACCCGGGACAGGAAGAAGACGGTCTGCTTTGTGGAGGGGGAGGGCGAGCGGGCGGAGGACGACAGCGGGGAGCGCGGCTTCTCCGCGGCCAAGGCCGCCCTCGCCAAGAACCAGTACGACACCAAGAAGGTGCTGCTCCTCCGGGAGAAGAAGGTGCCCTCGGAGTGCACGGTGCTCGTGGTGGCGGGGCCGGAGAAGGACCTGCTGCCCGAGGCCGTCGACGCCATCCGTTCCTTCGTGAAAGCGGGGGGCAAGGCGCTTCTGATGGTGGAGCCCGAGGTGAAGGAGGCCTATCCCAACCTGGTCGCCCTCCTGAAGGAGTGGAACATCCAGGCCGGCAAGGACATCGTGGTGGACGTCTCCGGCATGGGCCAGCTCTTCGGGGCGGGGGAGCTGACGCCGATCGTGGCCGAGTATCCCTACCACGAGATCACCAAGGACTTCCGGGTCATGACCGCCTTCCACATGGCGCGGAGCATGGAGGCGGGCAAGGCAAGCGTGGAAGGGGTCACTGCGCAAAACCTCCTGCAGACCTCGCGTGAGTCCTGGGCGGAGAGCGACCTCTCCCTCAAGGGCCGCATCGAGTTCAACGAGGGGAAGGACCGCCGCGGCCCCATTTCCCTGGGGGCGGCGGCCACGATCCGGGGCCCCGAGCCCGTTCCCTCTCCCTCTCCGTCACCCTCTCCCTCCCCGGGAGCGGAGCCGCCCCCGAAGCCTCCGGAGGGGCGGGTGGTGGCGATCGGGGACTCTGATTTCGCGAGCAACGCGCTCCTCGGCTTCCAGGGCAACAAGGACTTCTTCTTGAACGCGGTGGCCTGGCTCTCCGAGGACGCCGACCTCATCGCCATCCGGCCCAAGGAACCCGACGACCAGCGTCTGTTGCTGACCCAACAGCAGCAGCAGAACGTGGCCCTGGTGGCCCTCGTTCTCCTCCCCGGCGCCTTCGTGGTGGCGGGCATTTCGACCTGGTGGCGGCGGAGATGAAGGTAGGGGAGTTCTGGAAGACCTACCTCGCCCTCGCCGTCCTGGCCGGGCTCGGGGCCTACCTCTATTTCGTTGAGGCCAAGCGGGAGGACAAGCCCGAGAAGCCGAAGGAGAAGGTCTTCGCCCTCGACAAGGCCAAGGTCAAGGAGCTCACCCTCCTCCCGAGCGGAGGGGAGGCGATCCGACTCGTCAAGGAGGGGAGCAATTGGACGATGGCCGCGCCCAAGGCGTTTCCCGCGGACGGTCCCGCCGCGGACTCCCTGGTCTCGACGCTGGAGTCCCTGGAGATCGATGAGGTGGCGGCGGCCAGCGCGCCCCGGTTGGCGGACTTCGGTCTCGAGAACCCCAAGCTGACGGTGGGCGTCCTCCTCCAGGGCGCGACCGAGCCCATGAAGCTGCTCCTGGGGGAGAAGCTGGCGGACGGCAGCGGGATCTATGCCAAGCTACCCACCCAGCCCCGCGTCTTCACCA
>DATMQU010000327.1:0-2244 GCA_035566715.1 Vicinamibacteria bacterium | reverse complement strand
ATCGGGCTCGCTCCCTACGTATCGCGGAAGCACATGATCCAGAACGTAGGCGACGGGTCGTTCTTCCATTCGAGCCACCTGAACATCCGCTTCTGCGTCACGGCCGGCGTGAACATCACGTTCAAGCTCCTCTACAACGGCGTGGTCGCGAACACGGGCGGTCAATCACCCGTCGGGGCCCTGGAAATCCCGGCCCTCACCCGCCTGCTCGAGATCGAAGGCGTGAGGAGAACGGCGGTTGTAACCCAGACCCCGTCCGCTTATCGCCACGCAGGCCTGTCCGCCAACGCGCGGGTCTACAGCCTGGATCGCCAGGAGGAGGCGATGAAGGCGCTGGTCGACACGCCGGGGGTGACTGTTTTCATCTACGACGGGTTCTGCGCCAACGAGCGGCGCCGGCAACAGAAGCGGGGAAAGGCGCCGCGGCCCCGACGGTTTGTGGTGATCAATGAGGAGGTTTGTGAGGGGTGCGGTCACTGCGGGGCCCTGACCAACTGCATGTCCCTCCACAGGGTAACGACGGAGTTCGGGGAGAAGACGCGCGTCCATGCCTCCTCGTGCAATCAGGACTACTCCTGTCTGGGAGGCGACTGTCCGTCCTTCCTGACGGTGGAGACCGCGCCCGGTACCGGGTATCGCAAGCCGGTGCCCCCGGCCCTCGATCTGGACGAGCTCCCCCCGGCACGGGACCCCCGGCCGCTGGACCGCCCGTACCACATCTATACGCCGGGCGTCGGCGGCACCGGGGTCGTAACGCTCAACGCCATACTCGCCTGGGCGGCGTTGATCGACGGTCGTCGTGCGCTGAGCTACGACCAGCTGGGCGCCGCCCAAAAGTGGGGGCCGGTCCTCTCCAGCCTCGTCCTCCTCCCTGCCGATCAGGAGGCCGCGGCGAACAAGGTGGGGCTCGGCCAGGCCGACCTCTACCTGGGACTGGACCTATTGGCTGCGGCCACGGCCGGCAACCTGAACCGATGCGACCCGTCCCGTACGTACGCGGTCGTGAATACCAGCATGCTGCCGAGCGGCGAGATGGTCCGTGACGTGCATTTTTCGCCCCCCCTCCCGCAGCTCATTGACGCAATCGCAAGACATACCAGCCGGGAGAGCGTTCTTGTGGGGGCGCGGGACCTCGCAGAGGGCCTCTTCGGCGATCACATGGCCACAAACCTGCTGGCCCTCGGCGTGGCCTACCAGGCGGGATGGCTGCCCCTCACTGCCACCGCCATCGAGAGGGCGATCGGCCTCAACGATGTCGAGGCAGTGCTCAACGTCCAGGCCTTTCGCTACGGAAGGCTCTGGCTGACCTCGCCGCGGAGGGTCGAGGAATTGGCGGGGACCGGGGCCGTGAAGGGCCCCCCGCCGACCCAAGAAACGAGAGTAAGCCTGGGTCGGCGTCGGTCGCGAGCTTTGGCGGCGGAGCTCGACCGCTGCGGCCATCTCGACGAAGAGACGAAGCGTCTCCTGTCGATCCGCGTGCGGGAGCTCATCCTCTACCAGGACGCCCGATATGCGCGGGCCTATGTGGAGTTCGTACTCAAAGCCGCCGACCGCGAGGCCAGCGCGACGCCCGGGCGGAGCGAGATCACGCAGCAAGTGGCGCGATACCTCTACAAGCTGATGGCCTACAAGGATGAGTACGAGGTAGCTCGCCTGCACGCCAGGGAGCCGTTCTTGACAGGAACCCGACGGCTCTTCGAGGCTCCCACCCGGGTGGTGTTCCACCTGCACCCACCGGCGCTGCGAGCGCTTGGCCTCAGAAAGAAACTCGCGTTGGGCCCTTGGTTTCTCCCCGCTCTGCGCCTTCTCCGGTGGCTGCGGCGGCTCCGCGGCACCGCCCTCGACCCTTTCGGCTACTCGACCATGCGGCGGGAGGAACGGAGCCTGATTCGGTGGTATCGGGCCGCCATCGATGAAGGGTTGGCACGCCTCGACACCGAGTCTCACTCGAAAGTGGTAGAGCTGGCTCGGCTGCCTGACCTCATCCGTGGCTACGAAGAAATTAAGTGGGCAAACATCGTGCGGGCGCGAGCGCGGGCGCAGGCGCTACTGAACGAGCTCACCGCAGCGGCCGGATAATCCGCTCTGGCCTGCTCGCGGATCGCGGGAAGGATGGCCTGGTTCGTCCGCCCTTGAGCTCCTCGCGCCGCCCGTCGACGTTTGAACGCGTCGTGGCCGCGGCCGCCGACCTGTGGGCCAGCGACCAATGGCGGCGAGAACGTCGTAGGATGAGCTCATGACGGA